>JAYSZS010000457.1:0-2922 GCA_043737935.1 Propionivibrio sp.
GCCAGCCGCTCAGCGATTTTCAGGCGATCAACCGAATGCACCCAGTCGAAACCCTCCGCCACCCGCCGCGTCTTGTTGCTCTGCAGCGGCCCGATAAAATGCCACTCAAGACCGAGCGAAACAAGATCGTTCGCTTTCTCAACCCCTTCCTGCACATAGTTTTCGCCGAAAGCCCTCTGTCCGGCGGCAGCCGCTTCACGCACATCGGAGGCCGGCCAGGTCTTGCTCACGGCAAGCAGCGAAATGTCGTCAGGATTCCGTCCGGACTTTCCAGCCGCTGCGGCAATACGTGCGAGAACGGCTTGCAGGTTAGCGGATATTGTAGTCATAATCGTTATTTGCAAGGATGCTTCAAAGTATAGCACTGCACCCCGACCACCGCTGAGGACGAACCCCGATGGATATCACCGAACTGCTGGCATTCAGTGTCAAGAATAAAGCGTCTGACTTGCATCTCTCGTCGGGGTTGCCGCCGATGATCCGCGTGCATGGCGATATACGTCGTATCAACCTGCCGGCCATGGAGCACAAGGACGTGCATGCCATGGTTTATGACATCATGAATGATGGCCAGCGCAAGCACTACGAAGAGATTCTGGAGTGTGATTTTTCATTCGAAATTCCCAATCTGGCGCGCTTCCGCGTCAATGCCTTTGTCCAGAACCGGGGCGCGGCAGCGGTATTCCGGACCATTCCCTCCAAAATATTGTCGCTCGAAGATCTGAACTGCCCGAAGATATTCAAGGATATTTCCGAGTATCCGCGTGGCATCGTTCTGGTCACCGGCCCGACCGGTTCGGGCAAGTCGACCACCCTGGCGGCGATGGTCAACCACGTCAACGAAAACGAGCACGCCCACATTCTCACCGTCGAGGACCCCATCGAATTCGTGCACGAATCCAAAAAATGCCTGATCAACCAGCGCGAAGTGGGTCCGCATACCCTGTCGTTTGCCAACGCGTTACGCTCGGCGCTGCGCGAAGACCCGGATGTCATCCTGGTCGGCGAAATGCGCGATCTGGAAACCATTCGCCTCGCGCTCTCCGGCGCCGAAACAGGCCACCTTGTCTTTGGTACCCTGCACACCTCGAGTGCGGCCAAGACAATTGACCGTATCGTTGACGTTTTTCCGGCGGCAGAGAAGGAAATGGTTCGCTCGATGCTTTCCGAATCGCTGCGTGCGGTTATTTCGCAAACGCTGCTCAAGACCAAGGATGGTACCGGGCGCATGGCGGCACACGAAATCATGATCGGCACGCCGGCGATTCGTAACCTGATCCGTGAAAACAAGGTGGCTCAGATGTATTCTGCAATCCAGACGGGTGCTCAGTTGGGCATGCAAACCCTCGATCAGAATCTTCTTGACCTGGTTCGCCGGAACCTTGTTTCTTCGGTTGAAGCTCGCGGCAAGGCCGCCAACAAGGACGCTTTCCCGGGCGCCTAACGTAGAGGGTGAGAGGTAAATCATGGAACGTGATCAGGCACTAAAATTCATGCACGATCTTCTGCGTCTGATGTCGCAGAAGAATGGCTCGGACCTCTTTATCACCGCCAACTTTCCCCCGGCAATCAAGGTGGATGGCAAAATCACCCCGGTTTCAAACCAGCTCCTGACGGCTCAGCACACCTCCGAATTGGCGCGTTCGATCATGAATGACCGGCAGGCGGCCGAGTTTGAGGCCACCAAAGAATGCAATTTCGCCATATCGCCTTCGGGTATCGGGCGTTTCCGTGTCAACGCGCTGATCCAGCAGGGCCGTGTGGCGGTGGTCTGCCGAACGATCAACCTGTCGATACCGACACTGGATGAACTCGGGCTGCCGACCGTGCTCAAAGATCTGGCGATGTCCAAACGCGGTCTGGTCATCTTTGTCGGTGGCACCGGTACCGGCAAAACCACTTCACTGGCGGCACTGGTTGATCACCGCAACAAAAATAGTCACGGCCACATCATCACGGTTGAAGACCCGATCGAATTCATTCATGACCACAAAGGCTGCATCGTCACGCAACGTGAAATCGGCGTTGACACCGACTCCTGGGAAGCCGCGCTGAAGAACACCTTGCGCCAGGCTCCCGACGTCATCCTGATGGGCGAAATCCGTGACCGGGAAACAATGGACCACGCGGTCGCTTTCGCCGAGACCGGCCACCTGTGTCTAGCCACCTTGCATGCCAACAGCTCCAACCAGGCCGTCGACCGGATGATCAACTTCTTCCCCGAAGAACGCCGGCACCAGTTGCTGATGGATCTCTCGCTCAACCTGCGTGCGCTCGTCTCCCAGCGCCTTCTCCCGAAGAAGGACGGCAAGGGTCGAGTGGCGGCCATTGAAATCATGCTCAACTCGCCACTGATCTCCGATCTCATCTTCAAGGGTGAAGTGCACGAGATCAAGGAGATCATGAAAAAATCGCGCGAGATCGGCATGCAAACCTTTGACCAGGCGCTATTCGATCATTTTGAGGCTGGTCATATCACCTACGAGGATGCCCTGCGCAACGCCGACTCGGTCAATGATCTACGTTTGCAGATCAAGCTGTACGGCAAGGAGTCGAAGGATCGCGACCTAAGCTCGGGCATCGGGCATCTCGAAGTCATCTAGCCGGTTCGAAGGCTATCATTGACTGGACAAACGCACCGATTTTCTCCAGGTCGACCTCTCCGGCTTCCAGCCGGATGAATGCGCCCGTGCAGGCGTAAAAACAGCATGGTGTAAGTCCGTGCCGGGGCAAGCCATGACCCCGAAGCTGAAGGTCACTGCGTCGTCGCGAAGCGGGGTGGAGAGGTTAATGCATGCATTGACGGAAGCGAACTGGCAGTCCGCAGGATAACGAACTCGATTCGGCGGGGTGTGACGACGAGCCTGCTCATTCATGGCGAAGTCCGGAAAGTGTTCAGCACGCTGGGAATGGCGGTCAAAG
>JAYSZS010000458.1:0-6885 GCA_043737935.1 Propionivibrio sp.
GTGCATTGGCGGAATTGACCAACCGAGTCATCGTTTGATGACTGCCAGCAGAGAGAATTAATCTAATGAAAACGCGCACCGGAGTAATCGTTTTGGCAACAACACTTGCAGCCGTGATGACGGGATTATCAACCGGCTGCAATAAAACTCAGGAAGCGACAGCTATATCACCGCCGAACACCAAGTTGGGAGCCGAGATTAGCGACGTCGAGGTGACCATTCGGGTCAAGACGGCACTGCTACAGGATACAAACCTCAAGAGATGTGACATCGTTGTTGCAACTCTCAAGGGAGACGTCAGGCTCACTGGCTTGGTCGACAACCAGAGCCAGATCGACCAGGCCATTAAATTAGTCCGCAGCATCCCAGGCGTTCACACCATCCACGATGAACTTGGCATCAAAAAATAAAGCATAACGAGGTGTTATCGCTCAAGTCCGGCTAATGCTCCAGCCAACCAATGGCAATAGCAATGGCAATGGCAATGGCAATGGGTGACTTCTCCTCGATCATTGGCGCACCTGGCACTTAGTCACAAGACATCACTCTATCTGTCGCTCTGGATCGCGCTGGGAATCGTCCTGCAACGGGTGATCTATCTTGGCATTGTCTTCTGGCGCCATTGGATGGACTATCTGACTCTGCGCCGCCTTGCCGTCAATCTGGATTTACCGGTACCTGTCAAATTAATTCCGGAGGGCGACGAAAGTGTCATTGCGGCCTGGTCAGGCTACCGGGTATTCCGTGTCGAACGCAAGACTGTCGAAGACGCTGCTCAGTCCATCTGCTCGTTTTATCTCGTCCCGGAAGACGGTAGACCCTACCTCATTTTCTGCCGGGGCAGTTTCTTACCTTCCGCCTTGACCTGCCCACAACAAAAGGCGGCACCGAACCAATCATTCGTTGCTATTCACTGTCGGATGCACCGCGCCCCGATGCTTACCGTGTTTCGATCAAGCGCGTTCCGTCACCCATCGGCAGTGATCATCCATCGGGCCGTTCGTCCAATTACTTTCACGATCAGGTCGAAGTCGGAAGCCGCTTGCAGGTGCGCGCGCCATCAGGCCATTTCCACATCGAGCGTAATGCGGCGCCGATAGTGCTGATCGGTTGCGGCATCGGCATTACGCCGATGCTGAGCATGCTCAACTGGAGCCTGACCGAACAGAAAGGACGTGAAGTCTGGCTGTTCTACGGTGCGCGCCATGGCCGCGAACTGGTGATGAAATCCCACCTCAAAGCCATGGCGGCGACGGATCCGGACTTTCATTTGCGCTTCTGCTTCAGTGCCCCACTGGCCGAGGATGGGGACGGTAGCGAATATCGGCACCCTGGCCGTATTGATGTAAACCTGTTGCGCCTGCAACTACCGATCAAGCCCTATCCTTTCTACATTTGCGGCCCTTCTCCGATGATGGAAAGCCTGGTGCCGGCGCTGGAGGATTGGGGAGTGCGCGATTCGCACATCCACTTTGAAGCCTTCGGCCCGGCTTCGATCCAACGGCGTGCAGCGTCTGCCACTGAAACCCTGGGCAAAACAAGCCATCGAAAGCTCAAAGGATGGCGACCTTGTCGTGACCTTCGCCCGCTCGGGCAGGCAGATGCCCTGGCCAATGGGCACCGGCAACTTGCTCGAATTTGCCGAGTCCTGAGGAGTAGCCGTCAATTCAGGATGCCGTGCGGGTGGCTGCGGCAGTTGCCAGACGACCATCCAGGCCGGCGAAGTAAGTTATCGCCAGTCGCCGGATTTCGACCCGGAGCCAGGCAACTGCCTGCTTTGCATGTGCACCCCCAAAACCAGCGTGACCCTGGAGGTCTAGATGGAACAATCGCTCTGGCGGCAGCAGGTCCTGCCCTTCACCGCGCTACTCGGCCTACTGGCGGCAGCCACGCTGACCGGCGACTACCTCCTGCATCGACTGAATCTCGTCTGGGTTGGCCGTTATCTGGGCATTCCGGGTACGATCCTGATCATTGACTCCTTGGTCTATTCACATCACAAGCGCAAGTACATCACGTCGGGAAATCCGAAATCCCTGCGCAAGTTCCATGAGTTCATCGCCTGGCTCGGGTCATTGATGGTGCTGATCCATGCCGGTACATTTCAATGCCATCCTGCCCTGGCTGGCGACGCTCGCCATGGGTGTGAATGTGTTTAGCGGCCTTGTCGGCAAGCTGTTGTTGAATCGTACGCGCCGTTATGTGCAGGGCGAGCGCGAGCGCTTTCAGTTGCGCGGCTTGTCACGGACTGAGGTCGAACAGGCCGTGTTCTGGGATGCGGTGGGCCTTGATGCCATGGCGAAGTGGCGAAAAGTACATATTCCGATTTTTACTGTTTTCGCGGTGCTGGCGCTCGGCCACATCCTCAGCATCTTGTTGTTCTGGGGCTGGATATGAGTCGAATTGTCAAGATCATTCTGGCCGTTAACCTGATTGCCTTTGCGGTTCTGGTTTTCGTCTACCCCAACCTGATGGTCGGACCGGGCAAGCTGATTCCTGGACAAAGCCCTGGAAACCGACTCTTTTGCCTGTCATGCCCCGCTGACCGGTGCGCAATCCGCGCGTTGCGTCACCTGCCACAAGCCCGAAGAAATCGGTCGCCTATCGACGAGAGGCCTGCCCATCGTCAAACCGCTGACCTCGACGCCGTTCCACCAGAAGCTGGTCAGCGAGGATTGCGTGGCGTGCCATAGCGATCATGCCGGCGTCAAACGTTTCCGGCTGCAAGGACATTTCAACCATGACCTGCTGAAGAAGGAAACGCGTGAAATCTGCCAGGATTGCCACAAGGCACCGGTCGACCCGCTACACAAGCAGATACCGGAAACTGCAAGCAGTACTACAGCCTGGACAAATGGAAGCCGGCGACCTTCGACCACGACAAGTATTTCCAGCTCGACCGCGACCACAACAAGGCTGCGTGACCTGCCATGTGCACAACGATTACAGCCGCTACACCTATTACGGCTGCCACGAGCACACACCTGACAACATTCGCCGCAAGCACGTCGAGGAGGGCATTCGCGACTATGAGAATTGTGTTGAGTGCCACCTCAGCGCCAACGAGGATGACATCCGCGGCAAGCACGGAAACAAGGAAAGAAAGAAGGGACATGACCGTGATTGGTCTCGCGCCATTTCACTCCATGAATACGGAACGGCAACGGGCCATCCTTACCCTTGCGCTGCTTGCCGTGTTTGCCGACGCCGCCAACGATGAGCGAGAGTGCGAGCAGATTCGCCACTGGCCGAATCCCTCAGCGGCGAGCTGGGAGCAGCTAATCTAGCGGTCATCCACCAGAAAATGCAGACCCGCTATCTGCCGCAGATCCAGCAAAAAACCGTTGGCCTGGACACAACCCGGATCATGGCCCTGGTGCGCGCCGCATGAATACCGCACGCTGAAAGCCGATGCGCATCACCTGATGACCGATGTGTGGACTTTCGCGGGTGTCATTGGCGGCGTCGGGCTGGTGTGGATGACTGGCTGGCTCTGGCTCGACGCGACAATTGCCCTGCTGGTGGCGGCAAATATAGTGTGGACCGGGTTTCAGTTGATGAGCCGTTCGGCCGCCAGTCTGATAGACATCTCCTTGCCCCCGGAAAAGCTGGTGCTGATCGAGACGCTGCGGGCCAAATACCGCGTGCAGGGGCTGGATTTCAAGGCCTTGCGCACCCGCCAGGCCGGCAGCCGCGCCTTCGTCACGCTGCACGTTCTGGTGCCGGGAGACTGGTCGATACAATACGGCCACGACTGGGCAGAACGTATCGAGGTCGATATCTGTAACGCGATACAGCATGCGGATATCACCACCCATCTTGAGCCGAAGGAAGAACCAGGGTAGCCGTCAGCCCAGCTCAATTGTCATAATATGCTATTGCAAACAATGTTTTAACTTTGCGTTTTTCTCGTGCCGGAAGCCCATGTGGTAAAGCTTGGCGGCCTGCGCAGACAGGCAGACTTCAATATCGCGCAAACTCTTGCGGTAGGTCAGTTGCACAAAGGCCAGTGCGCGGAATTGCTCGGTGCAAGCCAGCGACTTTACGTAGCGATCGCCACCATGTCGTTCGACGATGAGGGTAAATGTGCTCCAAGGCAGAAAATCCATCAGTGGAGCGAACAACGTCTTGCCGTTGTTCATGAGCGGCTCCGGGTGTGGTTAACCTGGAATTTTTTAGGATCTTCATTTTGACGTTCAGATCGACATCGCGTTTTTTCAGGCTGAATCCACTGCCATTCAATGGCTTTCAACGATTCGCTTCCTTGTTTAACCGGACAGTAGCGATAGAAAATATAGATTGCGGCCTGCGCCGTAATGACGGTCGTTTGGGATGGCTGCGTTTGTTAAGAGCCCCTGAGTGACGATGGCCTTAATAAGCAGTTCAAGGGGTTGAACACGCGTCACAAACCGGCCTGGAGCCAACTGTTCTACATCGTGTTCTGAGCCATCTTGCACTCGTTAGCGAGGGGCCGACCATTTTTGCTATCCATCAAGACGCTTTTCCATGGCAGATCGATCCACAGCAGGCCATTCTGACGGTCCTCATAGCGTGGAAGACCGGAGGTGGAGTCGTAGCGCTGCAGCGTGTGAAGACTGCCTTGCCAGTTAAGTTCGATCAAATTGGCATTGCGAGCATTGCGCTGAATTCCGACGCTCTGGCCGAGTTCGCAGCGGTAGACACCACTGGCGAGCTGGAACTTGAGTTGTTGATTCTGGCGGCTTTTGGCGCCTTCTTGGCGAGTGGCATGGGTTGCCGGCGGCGAGCCCGTCGTCGAGCAGGCGGCGAGCATCCCGGACAGTGCAGTCAGGGCGAACAGGTCGATCAAGCGATCCAGTGTCATGAGCGATTCTTTCGACTAAGCGAAAGGCATAAAGTAGCATGACTTGCGGCGCTTGGGGCAGACAATTTATCAGCTTTCAGCTAAGCACCTCACTGCCGGAAAGGCGAGTGAAGGAAATGCCGAGCCCGCTGCCAGGAAGGGTTCCCCGATACAGGATCCCGGTTTTCGATCTTACCGGCCTTCAAAAAATCGGACAGCGTTGAGCAATTCCGGAAAATGATAAATGATGTAATCGGGCTCTACGCTTTTCATTTCGTGATGTCCCTGGTTTGACTTGAAGAAGACCGTTTTAATCCCGAGTCTTTGCGCCCCATAAACATCGCAGTGCATGTCATTGCCGACATAGAGAACCTCTGATGCGTCTAAATGCATGGCGCTTAAAGCGGCTGTGAAAACGCGTTGGTCGGGCTTGCGGTAGCCGTAGTCTCCAGAGACGATGATCGGATCGAAATAGCCGGAGAGCCCGACGGCATTCAATTCCGGGATTGCGTAGGCTGTTTGGGCATCGGAAACAATCGCCAGACGATAGTTCTGGTGCAGTTGCCGGATGGTTTCAGAGACGCCCGGATAGAGCTGCAGGCGGAAGCGGGAGGCAGCACGGTAGGTTTCGGCGAAAAATCCGGGAAGCTGTTCAAGTTTTGCGGCTGGCAGCGTGCATGTGAAGTCTGACGAATGCTGCCTTATGATTTCACGAAATATCTCAATGGCATCAAATTCGGGGTAGGGTTCACGGGCTGACGCACGTTGCTCTTTCTGTACCCTAAAATACAAATCCTTGGTTGCGGCTGGGTCGAGCAAAATGCCCTGATATGAAAAAAGGTTGCTGAGGACACGATACACTTCGTTGTCTGCTTCATTCGTCAGGATATCCGTCATGGTTCCGTTGATATCGAAAACGATGCCTTTCACGATCATTTAAAATCTCCTCATGGTTTTCATTCACGCCCCGATCAGCCGAACCCGGCTTTCCGCTTCGGTCAACTGATTTATGCAAGGCCGCCATTCTGTCCGAAATGTGTCTCTAGAGCACGGAATTCCGAACTGGGGTTGAAACGGTCATGGCAACCGGCGCTACACACGACGATGTAATAACCGCCGCAACCCCCAGCCCCCCCTTGTCAGGGGAGGTGGCTCACCTCCCATGAAAAGGGGAGGCCGGGAGGGGTTAAACACCGGTGCAAAACTTGATGACATGTGTTTCACGTTAACACACTGGCAACACCAGTCATCATTGCGATAAAGTGCAACAGATACGCTGTGTCTGCAAGACGGGATGACCCTGCCGTGCAAGGCCGTAATTGCCGATCTCCGATCAATGAAACCGACAGTTGAACCATGATCCAAACCGCCGCCGACCAATACCAGGACATCCGGGATGCGGTGCGTGCCCTGTGCGCCGGGTTCCCCGATGCTTACCACCGCCGTATCGACGAGCAGCGCGGCTACCCCGAGGCTTTTGTCGATGCCCTGACCAGTGCGGGTTGGTTGGCCGCGCTGATTCCTCATGAATACGGCGGCTCCGGTCTGGGCCTGGCAGAAGCTTCGGTAATCCTGGAAGAGATCAATCGCAGCGGTGGCAACTCGGGTGCCTGCCACGGCCAGATGTACAACATGGGCACGTTGCTCCGGCACGGCTCGCAGGCGCAAAAAGAACTCTATCTACCGAAGATCGCCAGTGGCGAGTGGCGCTTGCAGTCAATGGGCGTGACCGAGCCCAGCACCGGCACCGACACCACCAAGATCAAAACCACGGCAGTCAAAAAGGGCGACCGATACGTCGTCAACGGCCAGAAAGTGTGGATCTCGCGCGTGCAGCATTCGGACTGGATGATCCTGCTGGCACGCACCACGCCGCTGGCCGAAGTGCAGAAAAAATCCGAAGGCATGTCCATCTTCATGGTCGATCTGCGCCAGGCCGAAAAGAGCGGCATGACCGTGCGCCCCATCCCCAACATGGTGAACCACGAGACCAACGAGCTGTTCTTCGAAAACCTGGAGATCCCGGCGGAAAACCTGATCGGCCAGGAGGGCCAGGGTTTCAA
>JAYSZS010000459.1:0-6870 GCA_043737935.1 Propionivibrio sp.
GAGGTGGCGCGCAAGATCGAAAACTCGCTAGCCACCCTGCAGGGCATCAAGCACATCTATACCAAGGTGCAGGACGGGACGGCCATCGTCACGGTCGAATTCCGCCTGGAGAAACCGACGCAGGAAGCAGTCGATGACGTTCGCGATGCCGTATCGCGCATCCGCGCCGACCTGCCGGGCGACCTCAAGGATCCGGTAATCTCCAGGGTCAATCTGGCCGGAGCGCCGATTCTCACGTACACGGTGTCCTCCAGCCGCATGGATGACGAAGCGCTGTCCTGGCTTATCGACAACACCGTCAGCAAAGCCCTCCTCAGTGTGCGCGGGGTGGGTTCCGTCGCTCGCGTCGGGGGTGTCACCCGTGAGATACGCGTCGAACTGAACCCCGACCGTTTGCTGGCGTTACGTGCTACGGCCGCCGATGTCTCGCGCCAGCTTCGACAGATCCAGCAGGATGCCTCTAGCGGGCAGGCCAATGTCGGTGGCATCGAGCAATCCATCCGCACCATCGCCACCGTACACTCGGCAGAGGAACTCGGCACCATGGAAATCGCGCTTTCCGATGGTCGCCGCCTCCGCCTCAACGAACTGGCCACCGTCAGTGACACGGTGACTGAACAACGCTCGGCCGCACTGCTTAACGGCAAGCCGGTGGTCGGTTTCGAGATCGTCCGCGCGCGTGGTGCCAGCGAGGTCGAGGTCGCCAACGGGGTGCGCGCGGTGCTGGAGAAACTGAAAGCTGCGCATCCGGATATCACCATCACCGAGGCTTACAATTTTGTCGACCCGGTGATCGAAAACTTCGACGGCTCAATGGCGCTGCTGATCGAAGGCGCCGTCCTGGCCGTGATCGTCGTCTGGCTCTTCCTGCGCGACTGGCGTGCAACGATTGTTTCGGCTGCGGCCCTCCCGTTATCCATCATTCCGACCTTTGCCGCGATGTCGATCATGGGCTTCACCCTCAACGTTGTGACCCTGCTCTCGATGTCGCTGGTGGTCGGCATCCTGGTCGATGACGCCATTGTCGAAATCGAAAACATCATGCGCCATCTGCGCATGGGAAAAACGCCTTATCAGGCGGCGATTGAAGCGGCCGACGAAATCGGTCTGGCGGTCATTGCCACCACCTTCACACTGATCGCCGTTTTTCTTCCCACCGCCTTCATGAGTGGTGTGGCAGGCAAATTTTTTGTCCAGTTTGGCTGGACGGCCGCCATTGCCGTCTTTTTTTCGCTGGTTGTCGCGCGCATGCTGACGCCGATGATGGCGGCCTACATCCTGCGTCCACCGAAAAAAGAGTATCGAGAACCACGCTGGTTGGCGATCTACACCGCTTGGGCGACATGGTGTCTGCAACACCGGCTGGTCACAACGATTGCCGCCCTGGTTTTCTTCTTCGGCTCCTTCGCGCTGGTGCCGCTGCTACCCACCGGCTTCGTTCCGCCTGACGACTTGTCGCAAACCCAGGTCTATCTTGCGCTGCAACCCGGCAGCACTTTCAAGGAAACCTTTGCCGTTGCCGAAGAAGCGCGTCGTATCGTAGAAAAAAACAGGCAGGTGAAGTTGGTTTACACCGCCATCGGCGGCGGTGCCTCGGGTAGTGATCCCTTTTCTCCGCCCGGCGCCGGTGAAGTGCGCAAGGCCACGCTGACGATCAACTTGACGCCGCGCCGCGAACGCGGTGGCGTCAAGAAGCAGTATGTAGAGCGCCAACTGCGCGAAGCACTGGCTATCCTGCCCGGTGTACAAGTCAAGGTCGGGCTCGGTGGCTCAAACGAAAAATACGTCCTGGTGCTGGCCAGCGAAAACGGAGCCCTGCTATCCGAGCACGCCCGTGCCGTCGAGCGCGAATTGCGCACCCTTCCCGGCATCGGCGCGGTCACCTCTACCGCCAGCCTGGTGCGTCCGGAACTTGTCATCCACCCTGACTTTGCGCGCGCGGCAGACCTCGGCGTCACCTCGACCGCCATAGCGGATGTGTTGCGTATCGCCACCCGCGGCGATTACGAACAAAACATCGCAAAACTCAACCTCGCCCAGCGGCAGATCCCCATCGTTGTCAAACTTCCGCCGGAAGCACGCCAGGATTTGAGCCTGCTCGAGCACTTGACCGTCCCCGGAAAAAATGGGCCCGTAATGATCGGCAATGTGGCCAGACTCTCGATCACTGGCGGCCCGGCCGAGATTTCCCGTTATGATCGTCTGCGCAATATCAATTTTGAAATCGAACTAAACCAGCAACCGCTTGGCGAGGTGGAAAAGCTCGCTGTAGCCCTACCCAGCCTGGCCAAACTGCCGCCGGGTATCCTGCAAACTACCATCGGCGACGCGGAAGCGATGGGCGAACTGTTCTCCAGCTTCGGTCTGGCGATGCTGACCGGCGTGCTCTGCATCTACGTCGTCCTGGTACTGTTGTTCAAGGATTTCGTACAGCCGTTAACGATCCTTGCCGCTCTGGTGCTCTCGGTACCTGGCGCCTTTCTGGCCTTGTTCGTGACACAAACGGCGTTGTCGATGCCATCGATGATTGGCTTGATCATGCTGATGGGCATTGCCACCAAAAACTCCATCCTGCTCATTGACTATGTCATCCTCGCCCGCCGCGGCGTTGATGGCCATCCCGGCCTCGACCGCTGGCACGCGCTGCTCGACGCCTGTCGCAAGCGTGCCCGACCGATTGTAATGACCACCGTTGCCATGGGCGTCGGCATGTTGCCGATCGCCATCGGACTCGGTACCGACCCGAGTTTCCGCGCCCCGATGGCCATTGTCGTTATAGGCGGGTTGATCACCTCGACCTTCCTCAGTCTATTGGTGATCCCCGTCGTCTTTACCTATGTCGACGATGCCATTCAATTCATTCGGAATCTTCGGCTTAAAAAAGGCGCAACGCCATCTAGTCCCGGATGAAACGCCATGAAGTTCAGCTAAGGAAACGCTGAATAAGCCGTCACACCGGCGGAAGCCGATGTTCATGGCCTCGGTTTTCTGGATTCCGGCTTTTGCCCCGAAGGAAATACCCTTGGGGTGCGCCAGAATGACGTTTTGAGACTTTATCAGCGGTTCCCAAAAGTCTGGATCGTGGCGCGAAGTCTGAATACAATCGTGCAGCTATCCCACCGGCAACGCCGTCTTGTCGACCACACGGCGTAAAACAAAGCTCGAATGTACCCCGGTCACGCCCTGTATCCGGTTGATGCGGTTGAGCAGGAGTTCCTGATAGGCGTCCATGTCCCTGACGATGACCTTGATCTGGTAATCGGCATCCTGCCCGGTAATCAGCAGGCATTCGAGCACCTCGGAGATCTGGCTGATTTCCTTCTCGAAGTGTTCGAAGCGCTCTGGCGTGTGCTTGTCCATCGAGATGTAGATCAGCGCCATCAGCGTATAGCCGAGCGCCTTGGCGTTGACCAGGGCACGGTAGCCGGTGACGATTCCCGCTTCCTCGAGTGCGCGCAGGCGGCGCAGGCAGGGCGAAGGCGACAGGCCGATGCGATCGGCCAGATCCTGATTGCTGATGCGACCGTCCTGCTGAATCAACTGCAAAATCTGCCGGTCAAAGGGATCGATTTCCATGATATGGCTTACAGGTTTATTTTACAGCAATAATATATCGTGATAATTTAAAATAAAGCAATATTATGTTGAATTTAAGGCTAATCTTACTACAAAACGCAAGCACTTGCCGCCGATCTTTCGCTATCATCTCTTCATCGAACTAGGCCTTTGTGCCGCCTTGAGGAGTACCGACCATGTTGAAACAACCCGCCACCAAATACACCGCCTTCCCACCGGTCAACATCGACCAGCGCCAGTGGCCGAGCCGCAGCATCACTCGGGCGCCGGTGTGGATGAGCACCGACCTGCGCGACGGCAATCAGGCGCTCTTCGAGCCGATGAATGCCGAGCGCAAGATGCGCATGTTCAAGACACTGTGCGACGTTGGTTTCAAGGAAATCGAGGTCGCCTTTCCCTCGGCCTCGCAGACCGATTACGACTTCGTACGCAGGCTGATCGAAGACAGTCACATTCCGGATGACGTGACGATCGAGGTGCTCGCGCCGGCGCGTGAAGCGCTCATCCGCCGCACCTTCGATTCGCTCAGGGGTGCCCGCCGCGCCATCGTGCATATTTACAACGCCACGTCAAAGCCCTTCCGCGAGATTGTTTTCGGCATGAGCAAGGCTGAGGTGGTGGCCATGGCCGTGGCCGCCGTCAAGCTCGTCAAACAGCTCAGCGAGGAGAATCCGGCAACGGAATGGGTGCTCGAATACAGCCCCGAAAACTTCACCGCCACCGAACTCGACTTCGCACTCGAGATATGCAATGCAGTTAGCGATGCCTGGGATGCGACGCCGGACAAGAAAATCATTCTCAATCTGCCGACTACGGTGGAAATGGCCACGCCGAATGTATACGCCGACCAGATTGAATGGATGCACCGTAATCTTGCACGTCGCGACAGCATCCTCATCAGCCTGCATCCGCACAACGACCGCGGCACGGCGGTTGCCGCTGCCGAACTTGGCCTGATGGCCGGTGCCGACCGTGTTGAAGGTTGCCTCTTCGGCAACGGCGAGCGCACCGGCAACGTCGACCTCGTCACGCTGGCGCTCAATCTCTACACCCAGGGCGTATCGCCGAATCTCGACTTCTCGGATATCAACGCCGTCGCGCGCAACTTCGAGTACTGCACGCAGATGCCGATCCATCCGCGCCATCCCTACGTCGGTGATCTGGTGTTCACGGCCTTCTCCGGAACGCACCAGGACGCGATAAAAAAAGGATTTTCTGCACAGGAGGCCGATGCGCTCTGGAACCTGCCCTACCTGCCGATCGATCCGGCCGATCTTGGCCGCAGCTACGATTCGGTGATCCGCATCAACAGCCAGTCGGGCAAGGGTGGCGTCGCCTATCTGCTTGAAACCGAATACGGCATTGTCATGCCGCGCCGCTTGCAGGTGGAGTACTCGGCCGAGGTTCAGCGCCACACCGACCAGCACGGCGGCGAGATGGAAGCGACAGACATCTGGGCGCTGTTCTCGCAAACCTACCTCGAAACCGGCGACCCGGTCAGCTACGTCAAGCATCAGCTTTTTGACGAAGGCACGGCGCAGGGAATTCGCCTCAGCGTACAAATGAACGGCGAGACCCATGTGCTGACCGGCGAAGGCAATGGCCCGATCGATGCCGCCGTCCATGCCTTGCGCAAACTTGGCATCACGCTGCAGGTACGCAGTTATGAAGAGCGTTCGATGGGCAGCAGCCGCGAAGGCGGCGACGCGAAAGCCTGCGCCTTCATGGAGGTCATGCAGGCCGGCAACGATCGCGAATGCTATGGTGTCGGTATGGATGCGAACATAGTCACCGCTTCGATCAAGGCGCTGATGAGTGGCGTGAACCGCCTGAAAATCGCCGGCAAGAACGTCAAGGCCGCCTGAGCGTCAGCGCGAAGAAATCGAGCTCGCCAGGGAAGCCGGTACCCTCGACCTCCTCTCCTGGCGAACTTTGTGTCGCGAAGCAAATGTAACTGAAGAGAATGCAGATTTTTCGCCTCGACGTCTTCGCGCCTTCACGGTAAAAAAATTCGAGCATGCATAGTCTGTAATCGATATGCAGATGCCATTGCGCGTTGCTACATTTTGCTGCGATTCATATTGAGATTATGGTTTATTGATTGTCTCACAGCGATCCGAAACGGCCTAAAAACTTATTCCGGAGCAACCGTTCCACCAAACCCAATTTACCCCAAGTTGAGCTTTACGAAGCGGCCGTTGGCGACCTCGCTTTATCAAGCCCGAGTTAATCATCAGTTGCTGTAGCGTCAACGGACATTGACTGCAACAAAGATGCAGGTTTTACAGAGCAGCGATTGGCTGTGTGGTAGTCATCGGGGTTCATAAAATCGAATCGAATTTCGCCCGGCCTCCTTGGCTTCGTACATGGCCATATCCGCCCCTTTTAAGAGGTCATGCTGGCTGGCCGTATGATTGAGGAACAACACCACACCGATGCTTGCTGTGCAATGATGCTCAACCATCGTTTCTGCTTTGCCTTCAAGCCGATATTTGAGCTGATATGGCTTGTTCAGGATGGCGCGAACTTTTTCGGCAACAAGAGTTGAGTGTTTAATTGATTCTGTTCTATCCACATCCAATTCTCTGAGTATCACGGCAAATTCATCTCCACCGAAACGAGCGACGGTATCGACTGCACGCACACAACTGCTAATGCGGTGTGCGGCTTCGATCAGCAACAAATCTCCCACGTTGTGCCCATGCAGATCATTTACAGGTTTGAAGTTATCCAGATCCAGAAACATGAGCGCACTATACCGGCGACTACGAGAACCATTGGTCATCGTTTGTTCCAAACGGTCGTTTAGCAGGCGTCGATTGGGTAATTGTGTCAAAACGTCATGTGAAGCCAGGTTGAGAATCTGCTGCTCGGTTTGCTTGCGCTCGGTGATGTCACGCACGGCGGCAAACACGCCCTGAAGTCGCCGATCCCGGTCATAAAGAGTTCTCGCGTTATAGGAGACCACCGTTTCCTTGCCGTCCCGGTCACGTGCGGTGAGCTCGTAGTTGGCGAGTTTCTTTTCGATCAGTACCAGCTTGATGCCGGCCTCAGCCCGCTCCGGATCGGTGAAGTAGTTCTTGAAGGGGGCGCCGATCAGCTCATCGCGCGTACAACCGGTCAGTGCCTCCATTTGTTTATTCACGTCAGTGATAATTCCAAATGGATCGGTTGCCATCAACGCATCAATGTTAGATTCAAACAGGGAACGGGTATAGAAATGATGGTCACGGAGGCGTTGACTGAGTTGCTTCTGCTCGGCTTCAAGCAGCTTCTGCTCCGCTTCGATCTGTT
>JAYSZS010000460.1:0-6856 GCA_043737935.1 Propionivibrio sp.
GGCGCGCATCGTCGGCACGATGCTTGTTGCCGCGTCCGGCGTAATTGAGATGCGAAAAATAGAAACGGTCGATGCCTTCGTCTTCGACCAGTTGCAGCAGCGCCGGCAAATCCTGTGCGTTGTCCTGGGTCATGGTGTAACGTACTCCGTCCTTCAGCCTGGCATCGCGACACAGCCGGATCCCGGCCAGCGACTGCTCGAAAGCACCTTCCAGACAACGGAAACGGTCATGCGTCGCCCCGATGCCGTCGAGCGAAACGCCGACGTAGTCGAAGTCGACTTCGGCAATACGTTCGATGCTCTTGGGCGTGATCAGGGTGCCATTGGACAACAGCGCGGTGTAGAACTTTATGTCCTTGGCATGGCGGGCGATGTCGTATATATCCGGGCGCAGCAGCGGTTCGCCGCCGGACAGGATCAGCACCGGCACGCGTGCGCGTTCAATATCGTCCATGACCCGAAAGACCTCGGCGGTGGTCAGCTCGCCGGGAAAATCCTTGTCTGCAGAAATCGAATAGCAGTGCTTGCAGGTGAGATTGCAGCGCCGCACCAGATTCCAGATCACCACCGGTCCCGGCGGGTTGCGCCGTGGCATGATCGGAGTGGGTTGTCGCAGTTCCTGCAAAAATTGGGTGACACGAAACATGGAAGAACTCTCCGGTTTTCAGAGGAAAGCGCGCCAGCCGGTCTTCTTGAACAAAAAATTAATGATCCCAGTGAGAGGATGCACCGGATATTGGCAGAAAACTTTGGTTCAGGTCAAAACGACTCGGGAAAACCATTTAGCAACAGCTCGACTACCCCCTGGTCTCGTCTTCGGTGAGGAAGCGATGCCAGGGCGGCATCGGCGTACCGGGCCGACCGCTGTAAATGGTGGCGACCAGCGCCGCCGGCGGCTTGTCGCCAAGCGCATCGGGCAGCAGCGAGGGGCCGAATCCGCCTTTTAGTGTCATGCCGTGGCAGGAACCGCAGTCCTGACGGACAAGGTGTATGAGTTCGCGCTGGCGTTCCGGTAAAGGCGGCGCAGCGTGAGAGACGAATGGGAGGGCGAGTGCATTGCCGAGAATTAGTATCTTCCTGAGCGACAAAAGGCCGACTGCATTCTCACGCTGGCCCAAAACTTCCTGACAAGGGGAGCGGCAGGATGTTATAAGTGGATCAAAACCCGAAGGCAGGTATTTCACGTTATGCATCCATCGATGACACGCATTGAACTTGTGACCGGGTGACCTTGAAAAAAAGGCACTCCGATTACCCAAAAGACTGACTTGACTGCCGGGCAAATTCTTTGACGCAAATCAACTATTTTTCATCGGCTTGTTTATATAGTGTAAGGCATTGATCGAAGTAGCCCAGTCCAACTAATATGCTTGCACCGCAACCAAGAAGTCCATAAACCATGAGCCAGATTCAATCCCCGACGCGCACGGGTACCGTTTATCTGGTCGGCAGCGGCCCTGGGGCCCTGGACTTGCTTACCCTGCGCGCTGCCCGGCTGATTGGCGAAGCCGACGCCGTCGTCTATGATCATCTGATCGCCGATGGCGTCCTCGATCTGGTGCGTGCCGAAGCGCAAAAAATCTATGTCGGCAAGGAAACTTCGAAGCATACGATACCGCAGGAGGAACTCAACCTGCTGCTCGTGCGGCTGGCGCGTGAAGGCAAAAATGTGATCCGGCTGAAAGGTGGAGACCCCTTTATTTTCGGGCGCGGTGGCGAGGAAATTGAAACGCTGTTCGAGTTCGGTATCCCTTTCGAAGTCGTTCCCGGGGTAACTGCCGCCGCTGGCTGCGCCGCCTATGCCGGCATCCCGCTAACTCATCGCGATCATGCCCAGGTAGTGGTATTCGTCACCGGCCACCTCAGGGATGGCACAGTCAATCTTGACTGGCCGGCACTGGCGCGACCGAATCAGACGGTGGTTTTCTACATGGGGATTGGCGGCATCGGTGAAATATGTCGGCAGATGATCGCACATGGCTTGCCGGAAATTCAGCCGGCTGCTGTTGTTCAGAACGGCACGTCAAGTCGCCAGCAGGTGCTGGTTGCCGATTTGGGTACTCTGGCTAACAAGGTAAAAGAAGCCGGAATAAGCTCGCCAGCGCTGATCATTGTCGGCAAGGTGGTCAGCTTGCAGAAGAAACTGGCCTGGTTTCCCCCAAAAGTTATCTCCGCCGACCCGGTCTGTCGTGATTAACAGCAGACCCCACTGCCATCAGCGAACCACAGGTAGCGTGGGGGATTCTCAAGCGATGCCGGGAAATATTCGCCAAAACGGGTGCGAGAATTGAGGGGTTCCGATTTTCTCCGGGAGACGAAGAGGAAATCCGGCATTGACTGGCGAGCGGCGCAAAAGGATACTCGGTTCCTGGCGCTTGAAATTTCTGTCCTTATCATTCTTCAATGAAAACACTATCTGCCCTGATCCTGTGCTTGACCTTGCTGCTGACTGCTTGCTCGGAGCCGGCGAGCTTTAAATCAACCGACATTACCGGTGCCGACTGGGGCCAGGACTTTGCGCTGGTCGATCACAATGGAATACCGCGCCGTCTGGCGGACTTTCGCGGCAAGGCAGTGCTTGTTTTTTTCGGTTATACCCAGTGCCCGGATGTTTGCCCGACCACACTGGCCTCGATGCGTGACGCACTCGGCCTTATGGGCGAGGATGCCAGCCGGGTACAGGTCATGTTCATTACCCTTGACCCGGCGCGTGACAGCGCAGAATTGCTGGCGCAATACGTACCGGCATTCCATCCCGGTTTTCTCGGGCTGCGTGGCGACGGGGCCGGTACGGCCAAACTGGCCAAGGACTTCAGGGTGTTTTACAGCAAGCAGGTGGGGACAACGCCGGACAGTTACAGTATGGATCACTCCACCGGCAGCTATGTTTTTGACCCGCAGGGCAGGCTCCGGCTGCTGATCCGACATGACGAAATTCCAGACAATGTCGCTGCCGATCTGAAGCTTTTACTCGCCGGTAAATAGCTGTCCTGGAGACTTTTCATGAAATACTTTATTGTCCTTATCGCCCTTTTATCGCAACTTGCCTTCGCTGCACAGAGCAGCAATGAAATCAATCTGGATGTCGGCACACCGCCGGTGATGGTCGCCAGGCACACATTGACACAACGTTCCTCCAGACTGATTCGCTTCTATGAAGCGGGGGTGATCGGTCTGGGTTACGACGGTATGGTAAAAATGCACGACGGCAGTCGGCTGACACTGGTGCAACGTCAGATTGCAGAAAAGCTGATCGACCAGGAAAATCCTGATCGCAACTCCCTGATCTATGCCCTGGCCGAAGCGCATGGCGGTAAAGAGGCCCAACCCGCTGCCCGAGCAGCGCAGGTAAAACGCTGGAAGGATCAGTTTCACTCAGGCTGGTGGATTGAAGAGGCCAATGGCAACTGGAGCAAGAAACCCTGACCTGATCAAATACGACAGGAAAATATCGCAACAAGGACTACACATTAATTACTCAGGAGGCAAATCACATGAAACCAGTTCGAACAGCATTGCTGACGACCTTGCTCACCTTGATGTCCGGCGCGGCAATGTCATCCGATGTCGATGTCAAGGCCGTCTGGGTACGCGGCACGGTCGCCGGCCAGAAGGCGACGGGCGCCTTCATGGAAGTCACCAGCACATCGGGTGCTACGCTCGTTGGTGTTTCCAGTCCGGTCGCGGGCGTTACGGAAATCCACGAAATGAAGATAGCCGATGGTGTCATGCAGATGCGCGCCATCCACCGCCTGGAGCTGCCCGCCGGCAAGCCGGTCAAGCTGGCCCCAGGGGGCTATCACGTCATGCTGCTGGATCTGAAACAGTCACTCAAAGCAGGAGAGTCCGTTCCTTTGATCCTGACCGTCGAAGGCAAGGACAAGAAAATTGAAACCATCAAAGTCAAGGGTGAAGTCCGTGACCTGACCGCTGCGCCAATGTCGAGTCAGCCGATGAAGCACTGATGCTCTTCGGCACCCACGCGTATCCCTCATCGCATATCGGGGTTCAAGGCGGGATAGCCCTTGGGTCCTTGCCGTGAGCGTAGCTGTCGCTGCAGGGTGACCACTGCGGCCAGCAGCACCGCCGTAGATGAGCCGTGGCTGATTACCAACCACAGGTTGAGTCCGCTGCTCACTGTCAACCCACCCAACCCGAATACAACAAGCAGCAAGATCAGCACTACCGAGGCTGACGGCCTCGTTTCGGCTTGTCTGAACGCCTGCAGACCGACCACGCCAAGGAGCAGAACAGCGGCGAGCGACAGATAACGATGCAGCAGATGGAGAGTTACACCACCCAGGTCACCGGGCATCGCTGCGGCCGTTAGCCTGATCCATGGGTTCAGCGCTGGCCAGCCTGCTGCCGACGGCCACCACACCCCATTGCAGTCGGGCAGGGTGGTACAGGCAACGGCGGCGTAGCTGGCACTGATCCATGCCCCCAGCATGACGACCATGAAAAGTGACACGACCCCGAGGCGCAGTATCGCGCGCTCAGATCCGGCCTTTCCCATTTCAGGCACGGTATCAGTGGATAAAACTACACGCCAGGACAAATTGACCAGGCCGAGTCCGCCCATAATATTGAGAAAACCGACCACCCATAGCCGAGGATCGGAACTCCAAAAGCCAAGAGTCGCCAATAGCAGCATCAGCAGCAAGAGCAACAAAGCCTGTTTACAAGCGGGCTGAATCGGCTGAGGCCGCAGGCAGCGCCAGACAAGAAAGCAGGCCAGTAGCAGGGAAGTCGATGCGCTGATGCGGTGTAATACCCTGACCAGCCCGAAATGAAGCATTTGCGGCTCACGGGAGAGCACCTGTGCGTAACACGTTGGCCAATCGGCACAGCCCAGGCCGGCGCCCTCGAGACGCATGCAGGCACTCACCACCACCAGCATCAGGGTCAAGCCGGTCAGGCACTGCGCGATGAGCCTGATTTGCCTCAAACGCCCATTATCGGCATCCATCAGGTGGCAGCGAGCGGACTGCGAACAACCCGCAACTCGTGATTAAGCCAGATCAGTGCGGCAAAAACGATCATCGATCCGCCCTGATGTGCAGCGCTCAAGGCGACAGGAACCGCCAGCAGAAGCGTTGCAATGCCAAGCGCTATCTGGATGGCCAAGGCGGCGAGCAACAAGGTGGCGGCCAGCCGTGCCCGGCTTGAAACGTCGGCGGCTCTGACCTGGAGAAAAAACCAGGGCACCAGGAAGGCCAGCAACCACGCACCCAGGCGGTGATCAAACTGCACCAGCGCCATATTGTTGAAGAAATTGAGGTACCACGGATCGATAATGAAACTTTCCGGCGGAAGAAAGTGACCGTTCATCAGCGGAAAGGTGTTGTAGGCCTTGCCAGCTCGAATGCCCGCCACAAAGCCACCGGTAACGACCATATAGAAAGTCAGGACGGCGAGCAGAAACCCGGTACGCTGTAGTTTTCTCAATGCCGCACTTGCTGTTTCGCGATGTCGTTCCACCAGCAAATCAAGCGCCACCCACATCATCGAGACAAAAAGCACGAAGGCTAGCGACAAATGGGCCGTCAGGCGAAACTGGCTTACCCGTGGATCATCCACCAAACCGCTCTTGACCATGTACCAGCCCATCGCCCCTTGCAGCCCGCCAAGCATAAAAATGCCCAGCAGCCTCGGTATCAGGGGAGGGGCGATCTTTCGCCGTAACCAGAAGTAGATAAAAGGCAGGATAAAAACGACTCCGATCAGTCTTCCCAGAACACGATGCCAGTATTCCCAGAAGAATATTCCCTTGAACTCGTCAAGCGCCATCTGGTGATTGACTTTCTGATACTCGGGCGTTTTCTTGTACTTCTCGAAGGTCTCATCCCATTCAGCTTGGTTCAGTGGTGGAATCACACCGACGATGGGCTGCCACTCAACGATCGACAGTCCGGAATGTGTAAGCCGCGTGATCCCGCCAACCACAAGAATGGCAAAGACCATGGCGCAACAGATAAACAACCAGAGGGCAAGCTGTCGCCGGTCGTTTCTGTCCATCGTTCAACTCCAAGAAAAAAATGCTGACCCGGGAATTATAGGATTATTCGTTAGCACGATGTTCCCCCAACCTTCCGACTTCTGATCGGTTATAAACCCGTGCGAATTGCTGTCCGGGAGGTGCTCAGCCGGGGCCGAGAGGCTGTGAATTAATGCTTTACCCCCACCGCAGAGGCGCTAAGTGGAGAAGGTGACGCAAAGAATGCTTTACAAGCAATGGGTTAACTTTGCGCTTTCTTTCACCTTTGCGTCTTGGCGGTGGATTTTTGATTTTTTCACAGTCTCTGAGTACGCCCGGAACCATTTCCGCAATTTAGTGAATTTGCCGAACAATACGTGTCACACCCCCAACAGATTCGTTCTGGATGTTTTGGATTCAATGGAATTTTTTTTGCCATTCAGTTCCTTTATCATACGAGGGAGTTGGTAACGGTTATCCTGGCTTGCCGTCCAGTCGGGGACGCGTCAATACCGGCCAGTACCGCACTGCATAAAGACCAAACGCCCCGGCCCAAAGCACCCCGGATAGCTCAATACTTGTCGTGTTCAGGTTAGGCGACGCGATACCTCCGAAGACGCGAATAACCGCCGCAGCTTGTATCAGCAAAAACATGGCAATCTCAAAGCGATCTGCCCGCAGAGGCCGCCCGGTATGCCCGCGGGCCGTTCGGGTCATCATGCCCAGCGTCAATCCGCCAATCGCACCGACCGTCAGTGCATGAGAGGCAATCGACCCGGCCAGAAGGTTCAGGGCAGTCAGACCACGTAGCAGTAGATACACGACGATCCACGCATAGGCGGCATGAAGCACCCACACCAGCGGCGTAGCCAGGGTACG
>JAYSZS010000461.1:0-2900 GCA_043737935.1 Propionivibrio sp.
AGTCCATGGGGTGCGGTTATGCGGTATCGCTTGCCGTCAGCGTTTTTGAGCCTGAAGTAATCATTTTGATCCATTGGTTCGTCAAAGCACAGAAATTGCACGCCTCTCGCACTAAATTTGACTCACCGATGTGAAATCGTGCTTTTCGGGTCGCATTAGCCAAAGAACCAAGTGTGAAATGCTCAATTGACCTTCACTTTCTGATCACCCTTGAATTTAATTGAAATGCAGGAGAAAACAGCATGGATGAGAAAAATCATATCGTCAGCGGGATTTATACCAGTCGGGCCGAAGCCGAGTCAGTTCGCGATCAACTGCTTGCGCGTGGCCTGCCGCTGGCACAAACGAATATTGTCGACGACGTCAAGACTGCCGGCAACACCAGGATGGTGGTGGACGACATAGCGCTGAAGGATGTGCTGGTCGATGGCAGCATCGGCGCCGCTGTCGGTACCGGGATTGGCGCCCTCGCGCAAGTGGCGCTGGTGGTCGCCAATGTGTCGCTTTTCGTCGCCAGCCCGCTGATCGCACCTCTCGCCATGCTCGGCTGGGGGGCTGCTCTTGGCGGTGTTGTTGGCGCGGTAGTCGGTGCCGAAAAATCAGAAGACAGGACCGATGGGAAATTTTCCGAACTGGTGCTCGATGCCATCCGCAGCGGTCACGTCGTACTCATCGCTCATACCCGATCGGTGGAGGAAACGGCGATGGTACGCGAAGTCATAGGCGATTCAGTCTTGCTGCGCAGTTAATCGTCGCTTTACCAGGCCTGCATTTCCATGACCGAGCCCCCGGCTCGATTGATTTCAAGACATGCTCAACCCGCTTTAGTGGGGTAGCGCACAGATACCCCAAACTTGCCCGGGATAAACTGATCGCAGTTTCAGGTCAATAATGATTCGAACATAAGTCAATGACCTTAAAGGCAATACATCAAGTTCCAGACGAAAAATTCATGGTCAAGTTGTAATCAGAAAAAAGGCCAGAAGTTCTCGTTGACATAATGGTCTACCACTCCAACAATTAAATCGGGAGATGAAAATGAAAACCAAGCATGAGTATGGGAACAAGCCCAAAGGCTATTCCGAACTAGAAGAAGAAATCCCGGAAGATGTCGTCTTCAAAAACGATAACAAGAACGCAATGGCTGCTTTTCTCATCGACCAACATCATGATGTTTTGCCCAAAAACGCGACGTACGACGGGGTTCAGGCCGAACCCCCTGTTGAAGTCGTGTTACACACTGATATTGATGACCGTCGCAATGCCTTTCGCAAAATGCATACGGGACGACTACACACAGCCGTGTTGCACACTGAATTTATTGACCGCCGTAAAGCCGCCATCTCAGATCACCTAAAGGTAACCCAAAAATAAATTGGCGTATCGATGCTGCTCGGTAGCATTAATAAAACAAACGATTCGTTGGTCAACTTCCGTTGGATGAAGCGATCTATCCTTCATTCGTTCTGATTGAAGGGGTCTCCGATGCCGAAAACCCGAATGGAACACGATTCCTTTGGCGCCATAGAGGTGCCGGTCGATCGCCTTTGGGGCGCGCAAACGCAGCGCTCGTTGCAGTATTTCCGCATTTCGAACGAGCGCATGCCCGGAGAAATCATCCTTGCCCTGGCCGCTGCCAAGCGCGCTTGCGCCATAGTCAATCGTGACCTGAACCTGCTCGATGCAGAAAAAGCCGGAGCCATTGTGCTGGCCGCCGACGAGGTGCTGGCCGGCGCCCATCCTGAGGAATTCCCCTTGCTGGTCTGGCAGACCGGTTCCGGTACGCAAAGCAACATGAACCTCAACGAAGTACTGGCCAATCGCGCCTCCGAGTTGCTCGGCGGGCCGCGCGGCGAGGGGCGACGGGTGCACCCCAACGACGATGTGAATCTCGGGCAGTCGTCCAACGACATTTTCCCGACGGCGATGCATGTCGCCGCCTGCCTGGCCCTGTCGGAGAAGCTGTTGCCGGCGTTGCGCAGCCTTCGCTTGCGACTGGATGGAAAGTCCGGGGCCTTCGCCGATATCGTCAAGATCGGTCGCACGCACCTGCAGGACGCAACCCCGCTGACGCTCGGCCAGGAGTTTTCCGCTTACGTCGCGCAATTGCAGTTGGCGGAATCGATTGTGACCGCCGCGCTGCCGCCGCTTCACGAGCTGGCGGTCGGGGGTACGGCAGTGGGCACCGGGCTTAATACACATCCCGAATTTGGCCAGCGTGTCGCCGCGCAACTGGCGGCACGCAGCGGCTTGCCTTTTGTCAGTGCGGCCAACAAATTCGCCGCACTGGCGGCTCACGATGCGCTGGTCGCCGCTCACGGTGCGCTCAAGACGCTAGCTTCGGCGCTCATGAAAATCGCCAACGACATCCGCTGGTTGGCCTCCGGGCCACGCTCCGGGCTGGGCGAAATCAGCATTCCAGAAAACGAGCCAGGCAGTTCGATCATGCCGGGCAAGGTCAATCCGACGCAGTGCGAAGCGCTGACCATGCTCTGCTGTCAAGTGTTCGGCAACGACGTGGCGATCAATTTCGGCGGTGCCTCGGGCAACTTCGAGCTTAATGTATTCAAGCCGTTGATCGCCTACAACTTCCTGCAGAGCGTGCGCCTGCTGGCTGACGGCATGCTCAGCTTCGAAGCGCACTGCGTACGCGGCTTGGAAGCCAATCGCCAGCGCATCGGCGAACTGCTGGAACGCTCCTTGATGCTGGTCACGGCGCTGGCCCCGCATATCGGTTACGAGCGTGCCGCCGAGATTGCCCGGCGAGCGCACCACGAAGGGGGCACGCTGCGCCAGGCAGCGCTGACCCTCGGTTATGTCAGTGAAATGGACTTCGACCATTGGCTCCGCCCGGCAGAAATGATCAGACCGAATGCCCAGTCCGGGTCACGATGATCGAG
>JAYSZS010000462.1:0-6838 GCA_043737935.1 Propionivibrio sp.
ACGCCCGACAAGCCCTACCGGCAGCGGGCGTACCGGGTTTACAACGGTGAGCGCGGTGAGGTGATCAGTGAGGTCTACACCTTCGCCGAACCCGAACGCTTTGTGCAGGGTTGGCGCACCGGCTCCTTGGCCGCGCTGCGCAGCGACATGCTGCAGCCGCGCACCGGCTGCGAGGTGCATCTGCGTGCGCAGGGCGATGCTGTGCAATCGCCGAAGCAATCAGCGGCATGGCAGGGTGCGACCGTGGGCAACGGCTGTGCCTCCGAACGCAGCGGTGCGGCTTATGCCACCGCTGAAGTGCGGCTGGAGCCGGGACGCATGCGCAGTTGGGATCGTGGTTTCGACACCGCCGGAAAACAGGTGTGGGGTGCGACCGCCGGCGCTTATGTCTTCGTAAAACGGGCTGCCGACCGCCTGCAAGAGCGACTACTCGGCGGCGCGCTCGTTGCGCCAGAGCCGAGCATCTAGCGCGACAACGTTGCTCTTGTTCGCGGCGCCACGGTGCCGTCATGGAGTGAAGACAGATCAACGCTCCGGCAGGGTTCACGGGAACTGGATCAAGGCGTTCGCCCTTCACCCGGCCTCGGCTGTACCGCTGGGAACGGCCGTGAGCTGCCCTCTATGGGACTGTTGATGGAGCGATCCCCAGGCAAACATCGCGGACAACGCTGGCCGCATCGCTTCGCCTAAGGCTGTGAGCGCCCAGACATCATCAGTGCGGACGATCACTCCGTCATAAGCAAGCTCGGATAGCGCCTGCGACAAAGCGCGCTCGGACAATCCGGTGATATGAACTCGCAGAGCGGAATACCGCTGCGGCTCGACGAAAAGCCTCCACAGGATCATGGCCTTCCAGCGTCCGGACAGGATCGCGATGCACTGCTCGATCGGGCATTCAAGTGGTCGCTTTCTAGGAACTGTCACGGCAAAAAATCTCCGTAGTTTTGGCGGACTGCGGTCACTACTGTGGAGCAAGACCTGACAGGCGGCAAGGGGCTACTTCGATAACCGAACTTGGATTTCCGGTGAAGGGTCCAGGGTGGAAAGCCCAAGATGACAATTGGGTTCTCAGGTTGCCAAACGACGACGCAATGTTCCAAATCAGTCGAATAAAATCAATCACAGAAAGGAAAAATGATGAAAATCGCTATCTTGATGATCTCACTGGTGAGCCAGTTCGCTTTGGGTTCTTGCGCAAATGCCCATGAGAGTCAAGCAAAGGCAAAGGTGGAGTATCAGCGTGGTCTCGAGGAGCAAAATTTTGCGGACATGCAACTGGACCAGTTCGCTCCGACTGCCTGGCGCGCCGCCTTGTTGACGGATCCAAATAGCGGAGCCAATGCAGCGATGTGGCGTCTCGCTCCTGGATTCGACAGTGGGACGCATCGACATAGTGGTGGTTATCACGCTGTCGTTATCGATGGGGTGATGGAAAATTCCTACCCTGGACAGACAGCGCCGGTCAGGCTAGAAAAAGGCGGATATTTCACTGTAGTCGGGGGCTCCGCTCACATCACCAAATGCGTCTCGGCGACGCCTTGCGTGTTTTTTGGTGTGCTGGACAAGGATTTTGACTTTCTTGCAGAGCAAGCAAAGTGAGAAACCGAGAATGGGTAGGGATCCGTTGCCGGATCCCGCCGGGCCGGTCAAAGGCCAGTCGCGATGAGCATCTGTGCGACCGGTCTAAAGGCGCGGTTGGGCCGCGCGATCTGTTACGTAACCATGTGCGGTGTCTTTTTCTAGGTGGCTGCTTCCAAGGTGACGCCATCGGTGCGGGCGATCACGCCTCCAGAGGTGAACTCGAACGTCTGCGACACACTCGCTCCGACGGCCCCGTATTAAGCGCGTATCGCGGAATGACTTTGCGCCTCGATGAAGTGCCTCAACAGAGTCGTGGCCTCCCAGCCTCCGTACAGGAGCGAGACACACGCCTTGAACGGGCGCTCGAGCGGTCCCCTTGAAGGAATAGTCACGGCAAAAAGTCTCCGTAGTTTCCGGGGCCGCCAGTCCCTACCGTGGCTATCACCTAGAAGCAGCAAGAGACGACATCGATGACCGCAGGTAAGAATTTCCTGGTGACGGGCGCAGGGCGCGATATCGGCCGGGCCATTGCCCTGGCTCTGGGGGGTCCCGGCACATTAGGCGTTATTCACTATGCCAACTCGGCCGAAGGTGCCGAGAGCACGCTAGCCGGTCTTCGGAGCCTGGGTGGCGACGGGATCGCCATTCAGGCCGACCTGTGCGATGAGCATCAAGTCACGCAGTTTTTAGAGGACGTGGCTGCCGCGCTACTGGGCCGTCAACTGGACACGCTGGTGCTCAACGCTGCATCGACTGCTGCCACGCCGATGGGTGATGCACCTATCGACGCGCTGAAATCCATGTTGGCAGTGAATGTTCTTGCACCCCAGCGAATTGTTGACGGCTTGTCGATCCATCTTTCGGATGGTGCATCGATTGTGGCGATGTCCATCGCTGCAGTTCGACAGGTCTTTAGTCCCGACTTTGCTTTTTTTTCGGCCACCAAGGCTGCGGTCGATGTGCTGATCAAAGGCTGGGCAGTTGGCCTGGGCTCGCGTGGCATCCGCGCAAACGCCGTTGCGCCTGGCGTGGTGGACGTGAATTTTCGCGCAGACCTTCTTAAAGATCCTGGGTTCCGCGCGGCGCTGGTCGGCGCCACCGCACTGGGGCGCCCCGGGCAGATCGGTGATGTCGCTGACGTAGTCGCATTCCTCGCGTCCGACAAGGCCCGGTGGGTGACCGGACAAACCATCGATGCTTCCGGTGGCTGGAAGCTCTGAACCGATATAAAACTCTTCTAATCAGGAAAAAAAACGATGAGCACTTTGACCCTGTATGGATTCGCCGTGAGCCCGCACGTTCGCTCGGCGCTGATTGCGTTTCATGAAAAAGGCGTCGCTGTCGATTGGCGGCAAATCGCGCCAGATGGCGTTAAAACAGACGAGTACGGGCAGATAAACCCTTTCAGGAAAATGCCGGCGCTGGTTCATGGCGACGTCAAGCTCTATGAGACTCCCTCCCTTCTCGTCTACGCCGACGGGATTGGCACAGGTGCACGGCTGGAGCCGACAGACGCTGTCAGTCGAGCCAAGATGTGGCAATTCATCGGCATCGCGCAGAACTATCTCTACCCCGTCGGCACAATGCAACTCTATTTTCATAATGTGCTGACGTCCGTGTTCGGCTTGGCGAAGGACGCCGATCTTGCGGCGAGCGCGATCGATCCGACGGGCCAGCATCTTGATGTTCTAGAGGCGCAGATTGAAGGGGGCTACCTTGTCGGGGGGCAGCTCACGTTGGCAGACATATATTGTGGTCCTCTCGTTGACTACATCGCGCGCACTCGCGATGGGAAAGCGCTCGTCGCTGCTCGACCCAAGGTCGCAGCTTGGTTGGAGACACTCCGCGCGCGCCCGAGCTTCCGAGACACCTTCCCAGAAATGCTGGTTGGGACCGACCAGTCATGAGCCTGCGCGGCAAGGTCGTCGCAATCACCGGTGCCTCGAGCGGAATCGGTCAGGCGACAGCTGAGCTGCTGGCAGCTGCCGGGGCAAACGTTGTACTGGGCGCTCGCCGAGCAGATCGGCTCAAAGCTGTCGCTGAAGGGATACGCGAGAAAGGCGGCGAAGTCGCGTGGCGTGTAGTCGACGTCGTCAAGCGCGCCGATAACGACGACTTGGTGGCGCTCGCAGAGGCCAAGTTCGGCCGGCTCGATGTCTTCATTGCCAATGCCGGGGTCATGTTGCTCGCCCCGGTTGAGAATGCGGATCCGAATGAGTGGGACCGGATGTGGGACGTCAATCTGAGAGGACTCGTTAATGGCGTCGCGGCTGCGCTTCCAGCCATGCGTCGCGCCGGCAAGGGGCATGTGGTGACTATTGCTTCGGTCGCAGGGCTAAAGGCACTGCCTGGCTGCGCCGTCTACTGCGCAACCAAGTTTGGCGTCAGGGCGTTTTCCGAAAGCCTCCGTCAGGAGGTCGGGAGCGACATCCGAGTCACGATCGTCAATCCGGGGGCGATTGATACCGAACTCCCAAGCCACGTGACCGATGAAACAGTCATGAGAAGTCTCGAGTCAGCCTACGCCGTCGCCCTTCCACCTACGGCGGTGGCGGCTGCGATTGGTTATGCGCTGATGCAAGCGCCAGAAGTGGACGTGAACGAAATCACTGTTCGTCCGGCCGCACAGGATATTTAGCCGTTGGAATACGGTCGCTCAAGCGGAGATTGACATGATCGAGTTGTATTTCTGGCCAACACCAAACGGTTACAAATGCCTGATCATGCTTGAAGAGCTTGGTCTCGATTATGAGCTGAAACCAGTCGATATCTTCAAGGGCGAACAGCATCAGCCGGCATTTCTGAAGATATCGCCGAACGGACGCATCCCCGCGATCATCGATACTGCGCCCGCGGACGGCGGGCCGCCGCTGGCGTTATTCGAGAGCGGTGCAATATTGAGTTACCTCGCGAGCAAGTCCCAAAGAATGGCATCATTCGATGCGCGTGGCTGGGCTCAGATGCAGCAGTGGGTCCACTGGCAAATCGGTGGACTCGGGCCGATGATGGGTCAAGCAGGCCACTTTCTTAACTATGCTCCGGAAGATGTTGCCTACGCGAGATCCAGGTATACGCGTGAGGCACGACGGTTACTCCAGGTGCTCGAGGCGAAGATCGCGTTTCGTACTTTTATAACGAACGATTATTCAATCGCGGACATTGCCTCATACCCTTGGGTGCGCATTTGCGAGCACATCCAGATCCCTCTGGCCGATTTCCCGCGGCTGTCAGAGTGGGCTCACCGCATTGGAGAGCGACCGGCCGTCAGGCGCGCATATGAGTTGGGGGAGCCTTTGAAGGCTGACCAGGTGCTCGACTCAACGGCCCGTAAAGCGTTGTTTCCCGACGTCCCTTCAAAAAGTTGAAGGCGGCTGGTACTTCCACTCGCGCTTAGGTTCGTGCGCGGCGAGCACTCCCACATGAGTACGTGCCCAACAATAAATAGTCCGCTTTGGCGCGAGCCGTACTCATACGGACTTATTTATACGGATTCAAGGTCAGTGTGATGACTCGCAGCGACCCGCTCGAACTCTTGATCCCTCCTCCTGTTGTTTGCCTTGTGATCGCTTCGGTCATGTTACTCACAGTGGGTATCGAACCGACTGATTGGCCTCAGTACCCGCGTCTGACGGTGACTGCCGGTCTTGCGCTTGCCGGCGCGATGTTGAGCGGTGCGGGGTTACGCGCATTACACAATGCTGGCTCAACGATCGCTTCGACTCGACCTCAAGACGCCACTGTCTAGTCGTTGACGGCCCATACGCGGTCTCACGCAATCCCAACTACGTTGGCTTTGCGTTGATCCTCGTCTCCTCGGGAGTGGGGCTTCAATCGGTGTGGGCGCTGTTCGGACCAGTTTTCTTCGTTGTGTATCTGACTCGTTGGCAGATTCAGCCCGAGGAGCGCGCACTACAGCCCAAGTTCGGGCTCGACTATGTGAAATACCAGATGCTTGTGCGGCGGTGGATTTAATTTTTTCATTAATTATGGCTCTGACCACTGTCATCGCTCTGGCTGTACCCAATCCAGGATGATTTGACCCCATGCGCGACCACCCGCTCAGCAAAAATGGTCTTTACGTTTCGGAACTGTCACGTGAAGTTTTTGACGCCATCGACAGCGAAACGGCGGTCGCGTCATGAACCCAAAGATCGAGCTGTGGATCGACCCGATCTGCCCTTGGTGCTTGATCGGCATAACTCAGCTGGAGCGTGCCGCCGCTTCACTCGGCTACGAGATCGAGCCACGGCTGCGGACCTTTCGGCTGCACCCGGTCTGGCCCGACGAGGGGATGGGGTGGCGCCAGTTTCAAGCGCACCGCGACCTGCCTGACGCGATCTTCAACCGCGTTGCTAAAGCCGGGGCGCGAGAAGGTCTGACGTTCGAGTTTGCACGCATCACTCGAGTGCCGAACACTGCGCCCTTGCACCGCCTCCTTATCGCAGCAGGAGGCCCGATGCAAGCCATGGCCGTCTACCGGGCCTTCATCGACAGCTATTTCTTTCGCTTCGAGAACCTTGCCGACCCGGCCATCGTCACGGCTGCTGCCCTGCGCGCGGGGCTCAGCGGGGACGTTATTGAGACCGCCTTCATCGACCCCTTGATTGAGCGGCGAATGCTTGCGGACGAAGCCCAGGCGCGCAGCATCGGTGTCCTCGGGGTGCCGTTCGCCCGCATTGGCGATCGCCTGCTGCCGGGTGCGCAAGGGCATGAGTTGTACGCGCGGGCCCTGTCCGCCAGCACCGTTTCCGCCGCCGATTAGGCCAAGCGCACGCTTTATTCCGCAGTTGAACCCGCGGGCACCGCTTCCCCCTCTGCTCCCCAAAAAAAAGGAGATGCCATGAAAGCGCCGAAAACTGCCACTTTCGACATCGAGCAGGGCCGTGACGGGAGCGCCAGCTCCACTTTTGAAAACCAAGGTGTCAAGCAGGCCTTATCGACTCGGCTTGGCAGCCACGGGCAGGACACCAAGTCCACGCAGGGGGCAGTCGCCCAGGCGAATGACGGTTGACAATGACGACGCATGGGTGCGTCCGCGGCCCGAGCTGACTACACTCCCCTGTCTCGCTTCCGTGGACTGACTGATGGTGCAGCGTAAAACCAAGGCCACCTCGGTCGACATCGCCCACCGTGCCGGGGTGTCGCAAGCCACCGTCTCACGCGTGCTGCGCGGCAGTCCGCTGGTGAATGCCGATACCCGCAAACGGGTGCTGGATGCGGTGCAGGAGCTGAATTACAAGGTCGACCGCCGCGCGTC
>JAYSZS010000463.1:0-6830 GCA_043737935.1 Propionivibrio sp.
CGCGCAAGGTCTCGCCAGTACAACCGATCTTCGCCGCGATCGAACAGATCGCCGCCCACTGTGAAGGGTGCTCGTGCTGATGCGTGAGCACCATCCGAATCGCCCGCTCCCGCACTTCCGGGGAATACTTCGTCTGCTTTGTCATTGCTCCATCCTCTCAAGCGTTGGAGCCTCCGGGAAAGACGGGGCGGTTCAGTTTTAGAGCGTACTCAACAGTGTCCGGGTACCATCGCATCCAGCACCCACGATGGCGGAGAACGCCCTCCCCACAGGCCATCCGCCTTCTGCTGGACAACTGCATGCCCCTGACCCTGCCCCAATTGGAACGCCACATGCACTTCAGGTCGCGCGCATGAGCGCCAACTTTCAGCAACTCGCCAATTTCATCTGGTCGGTCGCCGACCTGCTGCGTGGCCCTTACCGCCCGCCGCAGTACGAGCGCGTGATGCTGCCGCTGACCGTACTGCGCCGCTTCGACGCGGTGCTCGCGCCCACCAAGGCAAAGGTGCTCAAGCGCCATGAAGAGCTGAAAGCCAAGAAAATCCCCAACATCGACGCCATCCTCAACAACTTGGCCAAGGATGAAGACGGCCGCCCGCTGGGCTTCCACAACCACAGTCAGCTGGACTTCCAGAAGCTCAAAGGCGACCCGGACAACACTGGCCGTCACCTGGCTGACTACATCGCCGGCTTCTCCGAGAACATCCGCAAGATCTTCGATCGCTTCGAGTTCGATAAGGAGATCGAAAAGCTCGAAGAATCCAATCGCCTCTATCAGGTCGTCGCCCAGTTCGCCGAGATCGATCTGCATCCGCGCAAGGTCGACAACATCACCATGGGTCTGGTGTTCGAAGACCTGATCCGCCGCTTCAACGAAGCCGCCAACGAAACGGCCGGCGATCACTTCACCCCGCGTGAAGTCATCCAGCTCATGGTCAACCTGCTGCTGGAGCCCGACACCAGCGTACTCACGCAGGCCGGCGTCATCGTCACCATCTGCGACCCGGCCTGCGGTACCGGCGGCATGCTGGCCGAAGCGCAGAACTGGATCCGTGCCCACAACGAACAAGCCACGGTCAAGGTCTTCGGGCAAGACTACAATCCGCGCTCCTATGCCGTGGCCGCCTCTGATCTCTTGATCAAGGGCCACAAGGATGGTCTGGTGGTGCTGGGCAATACCCTCACGGAAGATCCGTTTCCGGATCATCACTTCGATTACCTGTTGGCCAACCCGCCCTTTGGCGTGGACTGGAAGGCAGAGAAAAAGATCATCGATCGCTGGCCCAACTTCCGCGGTTACAGCGGCAAACTGCCGCGCATCAACGACGGTGCCCTGCTGTTCCTGCTCTACATGATGAGCAAATTTCAGGACTACAAGGCGGGCGACCGCGACAAGTCCGGCTCGCGCGCGGCGGTTGTGTTCAACGGCTCGCCCCTGTTCACCGGCGGTGCCGGCAGCGGCGAAAGCGACATCCGCCGCTGGATCATCGAGCACGACCAACTCGAAGCCATCGTCGCGTTGCCCGAGCAGATGTTCTACAACACCGGCATCGGCACGTTCATTTGGGTGGTCACCAACCGCAAGGCCAAACACCGCAAGGGCAAGATCCAGCTCATCGACGCCCGCGAGCGCTACACGCCGATGAAGCGCAGCTTGGGCGACAAGCGCCGCTATCTCGATCAGACCGCGCTCGACGCCGTCACCCGCGAACATGGCGCGCTGGACAACACCAAGACCAGCCGCGTGTTCGACAACATCGACTTCGGCTACCGCCGCATCACCGTGCTGCGCCCCCTGCGTCTGCGATTCGAGATCACCGACGACGCCCGCGAGCGGTTTCTCAACACCTGCCCGGAGCTGTTCGACGCGCTGCTTGCGGTGGAAGACCAACTCGGCAGCGAGCCGCAGATGGACTGGAACCGCGTGTGGGACGAGGTGCAACAGGTCTTCAAGATGCTGCCCGATGACGTGGAAGGCTGGGCCAAGGGCGCCAAGGGTACGGCGCAGAGGAAGATCTTCCGCGAATGCTTCACCACCGTAGACCCCCACGCCGCGGCGGTCATCGCCAAGCATTACAAAGCCGAACCGCTGGACCGCACTGCCCTGTTCCCCGGTCAGACCCTGCCCGGCCACGTCAAGAAAGATGATCTGTACGCTTTGCTGGGTCTGATCGCCGAAGGCAAGGGCAAGCATATCGAGTACGAGCCCGACCCGGCCCTGAAGGATGCTGAAAACATTCCGCTGAAAGAGAACATCGTCAGCTATGTGTTGCGTGAAGTGCGGCCCTATGTCGCCGATGCCTGGATCGACCGCGAAACCCTGGACGAACAGGACGGCGGCATCGGTAAGGTGGGCTATGAGATTAACTTCAATCGCGTGTTCTTCCAGTACAAAGCTCCGCGTCCGCTTCACGAGATCGATGCAGAGCTGGCCGGCGTGGAGCAGCGGATTCTGGAGTTGCTGCGGGAGGTGACGGAGTGAGTTGCACCGACCCACGGGCACAGGGATGGGAGACTGTCCCGCTACGCTACATGTGCGAGTTGAATCCGCCGGTTGCTTTCGATGGATTCGATGAGGATGAAGACTTCACCTTTCTGCCAATGGACAGGGTGAAGAGCGGGTACTTCATCCCGAACACGGACAAGTTCTCGAAGTACGGTTCCTCCTACACTGCCTTCGAGGATGGCGATATCATCTTGGCGAAGGTCACGCCATGCTTTGAGAACGGCAACATTGCGATAGCCGACGATCTTGTTGGCGGCAAAGGATTCGGTAGCTCCGAACTGTTCGTGATTCGCCCGACAGGGGCTGAACAGAGGTTTCTTTTCTACTACTTCCAATCTTCGGCCTTCAAACAAGACGGCGAGGCATCGATGACAGGTGCCGGAGGCCTAAAGCGAGTGTCTCCCGATGTCCTGCGCCAGCATCGCCTGCCTTGCCCGAGTCAAGATATTCAGCGCCTGATCGCCAACTACCTCGACCGCGAAACCGCCCGCATCGACGGGATGATTACCGAGAAGGAACGTATGCTGGCGCTGCTGGAAGAAAAGCGCGCCGCCCTCATCAGCCACACCGTCACCCGAGGGCTTGATCCCGATGTCCAGCTGAAACCCTCCGGCCAGGAATGGCTGGGCGAGATTCCGGCGCATTGGCGCGTGGAGCGCGCCAAGAACCTATTCACAGTCCGTGATGAACGTTCGGACGACGGCTCGGAAGAACTGCTGACCGTGTCTCACATCACCGGCGTCACTTCACGCTCCGTGAAGGATGTGTATATGTTCGAGGCCGATGACAAGGCGGGATACAAACGCTGTATGCCCGGCGACCTTGCCATCAACACGCTTTGGGCATGGATGGGTGCGATGGGCATCAGTCCCCTGGCGGGCATCGTCAGCCCCGACTATCACGTGTACACATCGAAAGGCGAGTTGCTGCCGGAGTACGTCGATCTGCTGTGCCGCTCACGTCCCTTCGTAGCCGAGGTGAGCCGGTGGTCAAAGGGCGTCTGGTCTTCCCGCTTGCGCTTGTATCCCGAGAACTTCTTCGAAATGCGCCTGCCTGTGCCCCCGCGCGACGAGCAGCATGAAATTGTCCGCACAGTGGAGACGGAGCAACGCAAGGCGAATGCTCTACGTGAAAACCTTCAGTTGTCGATCATGCTGGCCAAGGAACGCCGCGCCGCGTTGATCACCGCAGCCGTCACTGGACAAATCCCGCTCAAGGAGATGATCGGATGAAACTAAAAAGCATGGGGCTGACAAACTTCCGGGGGCTCGAAAGGCTCGACATCGATTTCGACGAAAAGATGACAGTGATCGCAGGTGTGAATGGGGTCGGGAAATCCTCGATCCTGGAGGCCATCGCAATCGCATACTCCCATGCGCTGCCGGAATTCACCTCGTCGCGTGAAAAGCCACTATCGCTCACTAACACCGACATCCAACAAGGCAAATCTTCCTGCAGCATTGAAGTAGAAAGCACGGAGCTGTTGGCAGCAAGCCTGATTACATGGCTTTTTAAAGAATCTCTGGGGAAAGGCGAGCAACTCGCAATCGAAGACAGACTGCCATCGATGAAGAAGGACCTGTCAGCAATGGAAAAAGGAACCCCCAATTACAAAAACCTGAAGAATGAAATCGTCTGGGCGGAAAAGAGACTGCAAGGCAACTTCGAAAAGCGCATGAACTGGTTGTTTACCGACACCTATGAAGCCGATGCGCGGATGAAGCAGCACTTGAAGAGTAGCCCCGGGCAACCCTTGGTCGTTTACTACTCCACGAAACGTTTTCTTTCCCGTCTCCCTCCAAAACTCGCTAACGTCCCACCATTCAAGCAAGCTGCTGCCTACACGAAATCTTTGAATCAAGTCGAAGTATCACTGAGTGACTTCGCTAAGTGGCAGCGCGCGTTGTTTTCGCTGCGCGTTGAAAGAAAGAACAGCGAGTATGGCGCCAGAATCCTGAAATCGCTCATTGAGGCCGTTACAACATTGCTCCCAGAGATCAAAGAATTCTATTTTCATCAGAGTAGCCAGCCGCATTACTCCGTGATGAAATACGCGACGATTCGAGAGCAAGTGGAAGGTAAGAAACCAGGGAAGAGGCTATCTTTGGAGCAATTGTCTGACGGCGAGCGCGGCCTGATAGCGCTAGTGTTCGATCTCACACGTCGCCTCGCTATCGCTAACCCAGACAGCGACAACCCGATTGGCGAAGGCGTGGCGCTTGTTTTGATTGACGAGATCGAGTTGCACTTGCATCCGAAATGGCAGCGCGATGTCTTGCAGCGTCTGCGCGACACCTTCAAATCATGCCAGTTCGTGGCGACCACGCATTCGCCGCTGGTACTGGGCGAAGTGCAAGCGCGCTGCGTGCGCTTCCTGGAGTTTGTGGACGACAAAGTGTGCGTGACCGTCCCCTATGAAGCCTATGGCATGGATGCCAACCGAATCCTACAGGAGTTCATGGGTGCTCCGGTGCGCAACCGGCAGGTGGATGCTGAACTTAAAATTCTTTTTGAACTCATCGACCAGGAGCGTTTCGACGAGGCCCGTACCGCAATTGTGGCCCTCGAAAGTAAACTGGGCGAGGACGAGCCGGAATTGACTCGGGCCAGTTCGCTGATCCGCTTTCTAAAGGGCGCCGATTAAATGCGGACGATTCAGAAAGGGCAGGAACCCGTCACCTTGATCCAGCATCGCCAACAGCCGCACTCCGACTATGACAACTACGCCGACAAGCCCGCATTGCGGCAGGCGTTGGTGGCGGAGCAGCACGGCCTGTGCTGCTACTGCCAGTCGCGTATTCGGGCCACGCCCGAGGGCATGAAGATCGAGCACTGGCAATGCCAGGCCGACCACCCGGCACGGCAAGTCGATTTCAGCAACTTGCACGGCGCCTGCCTGGGCGGGCACGGCCGTCCCGAGCGCGAGCAGCATTGCGATACCCGCAAGGGCAACAATACCCTGTGCTTCAGCGTGTGCGACCCCGCCCACCGGATTGAGTGGCAGATCCGTTTTCTGGGTGACGGCACCATCAAGGCGGACGATGCGGTCATCGACGAGGCCCTCAATGCGGTGCTCAACCTGAATCTGCCGCGCCTGGTAAGCAATCGCAAGGCGTTGCTCGCAGCTTTTCAGCAGCGTTTGCAGGACGGACGCCGTGTCGATCCGGCACGCGAACTGCCGAAATGGGACGGCCGCGAGCCCGGCGAACTTCAGGAGTTCGCGCAGGTCGTCGTCTATTGGCTACAAAAAAGACAAGCCAGGGCCGCCGTATGAAGCGCACCAGCGAAGCCGCGTTCGAAACTGCCATCGAGGCAGTCCTGCTGGCCGATGGCTATTCGAGCGTCGATGCAAAGGGCTTCGACCGCGAGCGGGCGCTCTTCGCCAATGAGACGTTGGACTTCATCCGCACCACCCAAGGCAAGCTGTGGGAAAAGCTGGAGGCGCTACATGGCGAGCAGACCGGCGCGCGTGTGTTGGAATCACTGTGCAAATGGCTGGACACGCACGGCACGTTGGCCACGTTGCGGCATGGCTTCAAGTGTTTCGGCAAGACACTGCGCGTGGCCTTCTTCCGCCCGGCGCACGGGTTGAATCCTGAGCTGGAGGCGCGCTATCAAGCCAACTGTCTCGGCCTGACCCGGCAACTGCGCTTCAGCCCCAAGAATGAAAAGTCGCTGGACGTGGTGCTATCGGTCAACGGCATTCCGGTGGTGACGCTGGAGCTGAAGAATCCGTTGAGTGGGCAGACGGCTGCGAACGCCATCCATCAGTACCGCCACGACCGCGACCCGCGCGAACCGATCTTCGTGTTCACCAAACGCACGCTGGTGCATTTCGCGGTGGATACCGAAGAGGCGCATATGGCTACGCGCTTGGCAGGGTCATCCACCTACTTTCTACCCTTCAACCGCGGCATGGACGGCGGTGCCGGCAATCCACCGGACCGCGAGGGGCGCAACTACAAGACCGCCTACCTGTGGGAGGAAGTGCTGCAGCGCGATAGCCTGCTCGATCTGCTCGCCCGCTTCCTGCATCTGGATATCGAAGAAAAAACGACAGATGACGGCAAGAAAATCCGCAAGGAGAGCCTGATCTTTCCGCGTTATCACCAGTTGCAGGCGGTGCGTCAAATGGTGGTGGCGGCGGCCAGCGAAGGTGTGGGTCATAACTACCTGGTCGAGCATTCGGCCGGCAGCGGGAAAAGCAACACCATTGCCTGGCTGGCGCATCGGCTCTCCAGCCTGCACAGCGAACGCGACGAGCGCCTGTTCGACAGCGTGGTGGTCATCACCGACCGCGTGGTGTTGGACCGCCAGCTGCAGA
>JAYSZS010000464.1:0-6823 GCA_043737935.1 Propionivibrio sp.
ATAATATCGTCGGACACCAGGCTTCCAGCATCCATTACTTTTTTTGCTTCGATTCCAAGAGGAGTACCGGCCTTAATCGCTGCACGCAGCATATCGCCGGTAGAAATCTGTGGGATGCCGTATTTTTCACAAATAAATTGCGCTTGGGTACCCTTTCCGGCTCCTGGTGCACCGATCATAATAAGTCTCATAGCCACTCACCTTTGAAGAAATTCGAACAAGGCAGAAAGTATACCACTGGCACCGCACATGGATCGGCCCGCGCCGTTTACAAGTATTGAAAAGTACCTTCAATTGCCTGAACGGTCAAACCTTTTCATGACTTGCGAAAGTATTCCTGCATGCGTACCGCATCTTCCGGCGTATCGACACCCGGCATCGGCAGACGATCGGAAATCACTACACTGATGCGGAAACCATGCCACAGCGCGCGTAACTGCTCCAGTACCTCAATGCCCTCAAGCGGCGATGGCGTCAAACGGGAATAGGTCCTTAAAAAACCGGCGCGATAGGAATAAAGCCCGATGTGCCGGTACGCCGGAATCCCGACCGGCAAGGTTTCTTTGCCTGCCGCACCGACAAAGTGGTCCCGCGCATAAGGAATCGGCGCCCGCGAAAAATACAAGGCATCGCCGTTAGCCTTGCACACCAGCTTGACAATGTTCGGATTGAAGAAATCGATCGCGTTATCGATCAAATGCGCCGCCGTGGCAATATCTGAACCGGATTCCGCCAGTTGACCCGCGGTTTGGGCAATCAGCGCAGGATCGATCAGCGGTTCGTCGCCCTGTACATTGACCACGATGGTTTGATCGTCCCATCCGCGTTGCTTAACAACTTCTGCCAGGCGATCCGTTCCGCTCGGATGATCAGCACGTGTCAGCACGACCGACAAGCCATGTGCTGTGGCAGCCGCCTGGACGTCGGCATGGTCGGTCGCCACCCATACTTCTTCGGCGCCCGAAAGGACGGCACGCTCGGCCACCCTGACGACCATCGGCTGGCCTCCGAGATCCAGCAGCGGTTTGGCCGGGAGGCGGGTCGATGCGTAGCGCGCGGGTATGACGACCTTGAAATTCATCTCGTCAGAAGATAATCAAGCTTCATCGACATCAAGATGGCGCGCCTCGTCTTCGAGCATGACCGGTATGTCATCGCGAACCGGGAAGGCCAGCTTGCATGGTTTGCAGATCAGTTCCGACTCTGTCTTGCGGTATTCGAGATTGGCCTTGCAGATCGGGCAGACCAGGATATCAAGCAAGCGTGCGTCCATCGATTTTCTCCAGAATTGTGTCGAGCAATGATTGGCCATCGGGGGCCGCGTCAATTTGCGCATCAACCGGTAACACCCATGCCTCGCGCGCAGTCAATACGGCACATTTTACCGCATCCTTCTCAGTCATCAGTAGCAAGCCATCGTCTGCAAAAGCCAGATCTGCCGCACCATAATCATGGTGATCAGGGAACGGATGCGCCTCAAACTCAAGTTCCAGGGCAGCAAGCTGCGCAAAGAAGCGCGAGGGATCGCCAATACCGGCCATCGCATATAGGCGTTTGCCGCGCAGATCGTCAGCCGTACAGCGAACTTGCGCATCCGACAGCGAAAAAAAGCGCTGACCAAGCAGGCGCATCATGAACTGTGGCAAAGCGAGCGTGGCCTGGGCCATCTGAGCCGAGGACTTTATCAGTGCCTGTGACTGCGGGATCACGTTCCACACCACCGCCGTTGCTGCCGACAAACGGCGCAGCGGCTCACGTAGCGGGCCGGCGGGCAACAGCCGGGCATTCCCCGCGCCGCGAGCGTCAAACACGGCAATTTCAACCGAGCGCTGCATGCGGTAGTGTTGTAGCCCGTCGTCTGAAATGATGACATTGCATTCTGGATGCGCGGTCAGCAAGGCTTGTCCGGCGGCCACCCGGTCGCGAGCAACAAAAACCGGAATCCTGCTGCGCCGCGCCAATAACAGCGGCTCGTCACCCACCAGCGAAACAGCGGAATCCAGCGCAACCGCTTGCACCCCCTGCGCCCCACCGCCATAGCCCCGACTGATAATCCCCGGTCGCCAGCCCCGTTCGCACAGGCGTTCAACCAGCCAGAGCACAAGCGGGGTCTTGCCGCTGCCTCCCACGGTCAGATTGCCAATCACGATCACCGGCACCGGCAGACGATGCGAACGCAGCAAGCCGCTGCGATAAAAGCCATGCCGCAACCAGACAATCAGTCGAAAAAGCCAGGATAGGGGTAACAGGGGAAAGAGCGCAACGGCTAGTTGCTGCTGGTACCACAGGCCGCGCAATCGCTGTTCGATAGCGCATGAACTCATCGGTGACTCAGCGACAACTTAAAGTGGAAGTCGCGCCAGCGGGGTCGGGGGCGAGAATGGGAATTCGCGGAGTATGCTCCGTGTCAATCGAGCGATTCCGGCAGCGAAGCCGGAATGCGCCCGGCAAGGAAGGGAAACGGGCAGACCCACGAATTTCATCATTTGGGGTGGCGACCAATCCATGCTCGTAAGCGGCGCCTGAGTACGCCATCAGCGCGGCGTTTGGGTAGCGAACGAAATGCGTGGAAAGCCAGCCGTCTGTGCAGCCTGCATGATGTCGACCACGCTTTGATGTGTCGCCTTGGCGTCGGCATTGATGACAATGACCGGATCCTTGTTGTCACCCGCAGCGCGTCGCAAGGCTTCGCTGATCGACTTTACATCGCTCGCTGCCAGAGGCGATTTGTTGACCAGCACCTGCCCGCTCGCCGTCACCGCCACGCTGACTTCATTCGGCTGCTCGGCCTGCTTGCTGGCTTCGGCTGTCGGCAAATTGATTTCCAGCGCGGAGAACTTGGCGTAAGTGGTGGTCAGCATCAAAAAAATGATGATCACCAGCAGCACATCGATCAGCGGAATCAGATTGATCTCGGGGACATCATGGTCGCGACCGCGCTGAAAATTCATCGCCCCCTCCTCAAGCCTTGCGCTCGCCGTGCAAAACCTCGACCATGCGCACGGCCTGCTGCTGCATTTCGATCACGAAGCCATTGACCAGTGCGCGGAAATGGCGCCAGAAAATCATTCCCGGGATGGCGATGATCAGACCAAAACCGGTGTTGTAAAGCGCCACCGAGATGCCGTGAGCCAGTTGCAGCGGATTGGTTCCGCTCGGCGACTGCGAACCGAATATCTCTATCATGCCGACCACCGTGCCGAACAGACCCATCAGCGGACTGATTGAGGCGATGGTGCCCAGCGTTGTGAGATAGCGATCAAGTTCATGCGCGACCACGGCACCAGCTTCTTCAATCGCCTCGCGCATGATCTCGCGTGAGCTACCGACATTACGCAAGCCGGCAGCCAGCACCCGCCCGAGTGGGGATTGCGCCTCAAGATTGACCAGCATCGCTTCATTGACGCCGCTTTGCCGATACTCGGCAATCACACGTTGCAACAAACCACTCGGCAACACCTTGGCACGACGTAAAGCCACCATGCGCTCGATGATCAGGGCGACGGCAATGATCGATGCCAACAACAAGGGCCAGATGGGCCAGCCGGCAGCCAGAATGATTGAAAACACGCTTTCTCCCCCAAGAATTTTCAACTTGCGACTTTAGCCTGAGCCGACCGCAGCGGCAAGCCCTGTTCCTCGTATATTTAAAATTCTTATCCACAAAATCTGTGGATAACTTTGTGGATTAAAGTTGGAACCAGGTCCTAAGTGCTGTTTGTACAAGGATTTTTCTTACTTTGCCGGGAAAACAGGCAGAAAAATAAAACATTTAAAATCAATTAGTTAAAATATTCCCCCTGACTCTGTATGTGTTTCAGCCCATTTCTGCGCTGAAACAGCCACAGGGTGTGAATGAATTGACTTGGATGTAGAATTGGCGCATGTCAGAGCGCACCTCTCCCGGCGCAAGCCTTGCCCCATCAGCCCCCGTCATTCCGGTTTCAATGCTCAACCGGCTTGCACGCGAACGGCTCGAATCCGCCTTCCCGCTCTGCTGGGTCGCCGGCGAAGTGTCCAATCTGACTTACGCCGCCTCGGGACACGTTTATTTCTCGCTCAAGGATACTGCGGCACAGGTGCGCTGCGTCATGTTCCGCAACCGCGCCCAGCTTCTCGGCTGGCGTCTGGAAAACGGGCAGCATATCGAAGCCCGCGTTCTGGTTACGCTATACGAGGCTCGCGGCGACTTCCAGCTCAATGTTGAAACCGCTCGCAAGGCAGGGCTTGGCAATCTCTACGAACAGTTTCTCCGGCTCAAGGAAAAGCTCGAACGCGAGGGACTTTTTGCCAGCGTAGGCAAGCGCCCGCTGCCCACTTTTCCGCGCGGCATAGGCATCGTCACCTCACCGCAAGCGGCCGCACTAAGCGATGTTTTGAGTACACTTTTGCGTCGCGCACCGCACGTCGGTCTGGTGCTCTATCCAACGCCGGTACAGGGCGAAGGCGCCGCTGCACAGATCGCCAGCGCCATAAATAGCGCTAGCGAACGGCGAGACTGCAACGTCCTCATCGTTTGCCGGGGCGGCGGCAGCCTTGAAGACTTGTGGGCGTTCAATGACGAAGCTGTGGCGCGGGCGATACGCGCCTGCACCATCCCGGTCATCACCGGCGTCGGTCACGAGACCGACTTCACCATCGCCGATTTCGCCGCCGATCAGCGCGCGCCGACGCCCACGGCCGCGGCTGAGCTTGCGGCGCCGGAACGCTCAGCGTTCTACGCTCGACTCGTCGACTGCCGGCTCGCACTGCGTCGCCAGATCCGGCAAGGCCATAATCAGCACAGTCAGCACCTCGACTGGCTGGCTCATCGCCTGCAACACCCGGCACAGCGTCTCGCGCAACAACGCGAAAACCTGCTCAATCTGCGCCGACGCCTCGACGGTGGCCTGACCCAGGCCAGCATACGCGGCCGCAACACGCTCGCCAGCCTGACCCGCCGCTTGCTGCTGGCGCGACCGGACACCAGCCGGCTCGCCCGACGACTTGAGGCTCTGACGCCAAAACTGCACAGGGAATGGCAAAATACGCTGAACATCAAATCCGCCGACCTCATCCGCATCGCAACCAGCCTCAACCACCTCAACCCGGACGCCGTTCTGAAACGGGGCTACAGCATTGTCACCGACGCCGCAGGCCGCATCCTGCGTGACAGCCGCTCACTGGAACCAAATGACCGCATTGCTGTCTCCTTCCACGCTGGCCATGCGGAGGCTACCGTTACTTCGGTGACCAGGCAACCTATAATACCCAACGCACAAATGCGTACGATCCGCTGAAAACAACAACCCACCTGAAGCAACCCAAGGAGAAATGATGGAACATCAACTGCCGCAACTGCCTTTTGCCATGGATGCACTGGCCCCGCACATGTCAAAGGAAACCTTCGAATACCACTATGCCAAACACCATCAGGCCTACGTCACCAACCTGAACAATCTGATCAAGGGCACCGAATACGAAAGCCTCGACCTCGAAGCCATCGTCAAGAAAGCAGCGGCCGGCGGCATCTACAACAACTCCGCACAGGTGTGGAACCACACCTTCTTCTGGAACTGCCTGAAGCCCAATGGCGGCGGCGCTCCGGGCGGCGCCCTGGCTGATACGATTAACAAGAAGTGGGGCTCACTCGACGAATTCAAGAAAGCCTTCCAGACTTCGGCCGTTGGCAACTTCGGTTCCGGCTGGACCTGGCTGGTCAAGAAATCCGATGGTTCGGTCGACATCGTCAACATGGGCGCCGCCGGCACCCCACTGACCACCGGCGACAAGGCGTTGCTCTGTATCGACGTATGGGAACACGCCTACTATATCGACTACCGAAATTTGCGTCCGAAGTTCGTTGAGACTTTCCTCAATAGCCTTGCCAACTGGAGCTTCGCCGAGAAGAACTTCGCTGGCTGAAACGTCTGTTTATTTCGTGCAGATTAAAATCAAAACTCGTTTGGGCACCTTAGCGGTGCTCAAAATTTTTCCTGGCAAGCCATCAGGTTGAGCTCGTCATTTCGGCGCAAGCCGTGGATAACTGTCAAGCGCGCTAGAGCAGACGTCATTCAGGAAAGCGGACTTCAGGCGGCTTCGACATACCATTCCCTCAGGCGGCTGTTTCCCCGGAGATACCCATGTTGCAACTCAGGCCCAATTGCGAATGCTGTGACATGGACTTGTCACCGGATTCGACGGAAGCCCGCATCTGCTCCTTCGAGTACACGTTTTGCGTTTCTTGCACCGATGGCGCACTCCATGGCAAGTGCCCAAACTGTGGCGGATAATTGCTGGCGCGACCGCGGCGTCCGGCAGACAAACTGGCCAGCAATCCGGCTTCAAGGCAAAGGATGATCTACAAGCCCGCTGGTTGTGGGAAGACCACGCAGTGACGGTTCTTCACCTTTTCTCCGCTCAATGCATCAAGTTTTTCCTGGTGCCGGCTCTACTCCTTTCACACCCAGCCTGGCTCGCGTAATATGCCAGTAAAATCAACTTGGCCCCTATTCCCAGAGTCTCCCGATTGCCCAACAAATAGAACCTCTCTGAACGCGACATCTGCACCCAGTACATCACCTGCGCCCTGCAGGACTGGTGGTGTTGTGCCCGACTCAGCCAAATCGTGCGTGGGGGTATTAAAAGAGAAGCTCTTGTCGGGCGGCACCAATGCACCCAAGGGAACGGCTTGAAAATCTTCCCCTAAAAAAGCAGAAGGGCTACCCAGAAGTCCGAGCAGCCCCACGCCGGTTGAGTAGTCCCAACCCATTAGCTATTACTCAATAGAAACAGCAGACCACAAGCAAAATCCATAAGCAGGATATTTTTACACAAATAACTT
>JAYSZS010000465.1:0-2872 GCA_043737935.1 Propionivibrio sp.
CGACAAGACACTTCCGATCCCAAGAAAAGCATGCGACACAAGCGCAAAGTGATAGGCTGGGATGATGATGCTCGCAGGGATTTGCTCGGGCTGACCCAATATGATGTGCGAGTGCGATTGCCCTGGAGTGCGCCCCGATTGATACACCGGTAGGCTGCGAGACAAGGAAGTCCATTGCTATCGATGGCAAAGCGTTTCATACTTAATGGAACTTCCCTGTATAACCCAGGTGTCAGGTTGTATTAGTTTGTATCTGGCGTCAGCTAATCGCCGGCCAACGGCGTTTATCGCTCACCATCAATAAATCAGTGAGTCTAAACATGGAAAACCAGCCCCGTAGCACCCACCCGATGATCATCGTTGCCGCCACCACGGTATCGATTGCCAGCTTGGCGGCCATTGCCTCCTTTGCCGGCTGGATCCCTGGCCATACCAACAGCGCTGCACCCACAGCACAGGTGGCCGTTACCCCGACGGCTCCACTTGCTGTAACACCCACGGCGCCGACTGCTCCTGCGTCCCTTGCAACGCCGGAAGCCGCCGTGGCGAAAGCCGCCGTGGCGAAAGCCGCAACCCCCGAAAAATCTGCACCACCTCGCCAACCGGCACCGCGAAGAATCCCCAGACCAGACGAAAACACCTATGCCTATAAATCACCGCCCAACTACAACAATCGTGGCGGTGGCGCAACACCGGTGGGCAACTACCCGATGAACGACAGCGGCGTCATTGTCGAAAACGGTCCTCAACAACAGCATCAGCAACAGCGCTATTCCGGCACCTGTCGGGACTGTGCGACTGTACAAAGTGTTCGTGAGGTCAAGCAGGATGGCGAAGGTTCAGGGCTTGGCGCGATTGGCGGCGGCGTTGTTGGCGGTCTGCTGGGCAATCAGGTCGGCGGGGGACGAGGCAAGACTGTCGGTGCCGTTGTCGGTGCCGTTGGTGGTGCCTATGCCGGTAACGAGGTAGAAAAGAGTGTGCGTAGCTCGAAGCACTATGAAATAACCGTTCGCCTTGACGACGGCAATAACCGCGTTTTCACGGAAGCGCAGCCGCCCGCGTTGCAGCGAGGTGATCGCGTACGCATAAATAACGGCCAATTGATTCGCATGTAAAGCGGTGTCGTAATTGCACCGAAGCGCCCTGCGGGGCGTTTTTTTTGTAACGGCACAGCTTGTATCTGGATGAATTTCCCGACTTCTGATGATTGGTATCCAGTTATCGTGAAACAGCGAATCTCCAAGTCGACCGATCAAAGTGCAGAGCCCCCAAGTTCATCAAGGGGCTCCTGGGCATGCCGATTTTTTCTTGGTAAATCTATATGTTTTTGGTGGCTTGGTGGTGAAGCTTTTTCCATGTCTTTTACCTGTCTTTCAACAGGACTGGCTACTGGCATTGCAGATGCTAGTATCCGTTCTTTGTATCCAACACTGTTCTGGAGACCCTCATGAAACTCGAAACCCTTGCCGTCCACGCCGGCTACAGTCCTGAACCTACAACCAAAGCAGTGGCCGTGCCGATCTACCAGACCACTTCGTATTCCTTTGACAGCACGCAACACGGTGCCGACCTTTTCGATCTCAAGGTGCCAGGCAACATCTACACACGCATCATGAACCCGACCCAGGACGTGCTCGAAAAGCGCGTCGCTGCCATGGAAGGGGGTATTGCGGGTCTGGCACTGGCTTCCGGCCAGGCCGCCATTACCTACGCCATCATGACCATTGCCGAAGCTGGCGACAACATCGTTTCAGCCTCGACGCTCTACGGCGGCACCTATAATCTCTTTGCCCACACGCTGCCGCAATACGGCATTGGCGTGCGCTTTGCCGACTACAGCGAACCGGCTACCTTTGAAAAACAGATCGATGGCAAGACCAAGGCGATTTACTGCGAATCGGTCGGCAACCCGCTCGGCAACATTACTGATTTTGAAAAGCTCGCCGAAATCGCACACCGCAATGGCGTCCCGTTGATCGTCGACAACACGGTACCCTCGCCCTACCTGTGCCGTCCGTTCGAGCATGGCGCCGATATCGTCGCGCACTCGCTGACCAAGTATATTGGGGGCCACGGCAACTCGATCGGCGGCATCATCGTCGATAGCGGCAAGTTCCCCTGGGCCGAGCACAAGGCCAAGTTCAAGCGCCTCAACGAACCCGACGTTTCCTACCACGGTGTGGTCTACACCGAAGCTCTTGGTCCGGCCGCTTTCATCGGTCGTGCCCGCGTCGTTCCGCTGCGCAACATGGGCGCTGCCATTTCGCCGTTCAACGCCTTCCTGATTTTGCAGGGGCTGGAAACTCTGCCACTGCGCATGGAGCGCATCTGTGCGAACACCCAGCATGTCGCCGAATTCCTCAAGGGTCACGCCAAGGTATCGTGGGTCAATTACGCGGGCCTCCCCAATCACAAGGATCACGCTCTGGTGCACAAATACATGGGTGGCCTCGCCTCCGGTATTCTCACCTTTGGCGTCAAGGGCGGCAGCGAGGGCGGTGGCCGCTTCCAGGATGCACTGCAACTGTTCACCCGACTAGTCAACATCGGCGATTCCAAGTCGCTGGCCTGCCATCCGGCATCGACCACTCACCGCCAACTTGGGCCGGAGGAAATGATCAAGGCCGGAGTTTCCTTAGACATGATCCGTCTGTCGATCGGAATAGAGCACATTGACGACCTGATTGCCGATCTCGATCAGGCGCTGGCCGCCGCATAAACCCGTTCATCAGTTAATTCATGCCTGTTGGCGGTTTTCTTCGGAAAACTATTTCCCATTGCTAAGGAATCACCGAACAAGTCATCGCAGCCAGGCGGCGGCAAAAAATTTGGACGACATTGTGAAGCAAAAGCAGTTTTTATCGAATAAACG
>JAYSZS010000466.1:0-6773 GCA_043737935.1 Propionivibrio sp.
CGCTCGTTTATTCGATAAAAACTGCTTTTGCTTCACAATGTCGTCCAAATTTTTTGCCGCCGCCTGGCTGCGATGACTTGTTCGGTGATTCCCTAGTACCGGATTCTGTATCGGGCGGAACCCCAAAAAAGAAAACCCCCGCCCGGTTCGACCGGCGGGGGTTTTGGAATCTTCTGTCGTTTTACGCTTCGACTTGCTTTCTTCCGGCCCTCGACGGTGCTCTAGGTACGACCCGTACTACGCTGACTACGCGTACTTTCGGGGCGACGCGAACAAGGGCGCACGAAATGACGAACGCCACCATGGCCGTCGCCAGCGCGGCAAGCAATTCAATGGTGAGTGCGTCAAAAGAAGGCATGGTTTTGTAGTCAAAGGAAAAAACACGAGAATACGGATTAGAAACGAGTCTGAAGAAAATAACAAGCGCTTTGTTGATCAAGGGCATGTTTGCTGACCGGGAAGGAAGGTATCGCCGGCCAGGCAATAAGAGTCCGCACCCGAATGTTTCACATCAGCCTGCAATGCAGGCAGAACGTGCTTCATCGAATTGCGGTTCGGGGCTTCATTTTTTTTACGCTTATTCGACGACCTGCCCCTTGAGTCATGGGAAGTCTCGGCTCGGGATATTCACCTTTTGATCCGCTGAAAACAAGTAAAAGGGTTTTACGATTGCATTGATTTTTTTGATGGTTCGTTATCCAATCAGCAAGCCCTTCAGTTTTTCTTTGTGATGAGCAGATCTCCATCCGGGACCAGCCCAGCGTCGCACTCACGCAACACAAGTGCGTGATCATCTAACTCTTGAATGGAAGCGCATGATAATGTACGGTGGAGCGCCTGAACATGCAGGGTGGAAACGCCACCGCGTGCTGAAAACCGTATCAACCGCCCTTGAGGTTTGCCTCAGCCTCAGACGCCGTCTGGAAGCTGCGCGGAGCGATCTTACGTTTCTCCAGCGCTTCGCCCAGCCTGGCCCGCAGGAAGGTGTTTGAGGTAAATCGCGTCACGTTGTGGTAGCAGGTTTCCATCAGGACTTTGACCATGTCGGTGTAGTCGTCTACCAGTTCGGGCAGGATCGAAAAGCGGTCGTAATTGACGATCGCGTCAACGCGGTGACCGAGTGGCGCTAGCTTCTCGGTGACCGCCTGGCGAACCCGCTCGATCTCGCCCTGGCTGCGGATGCTCAATCCCTCGAAGTTGAGGAAGAGAATATTCTTCTCCGCCTCATACGAGAGGCGATCGGCGAGAGGGATTTCCAGCATCCCGGCGCGCAGTTTCATCGCTTCTTCCCGGAAGATGCGAATGTCCATCAGCGCCAGAGGAGCATGCATCACCGGTACAAAATCCATCTTGTCGAGAATGTCCTTCTGCAGCTCGACCCCTGGAGCGATCTCGATCAACTCCAGTCCCTCGGCGCACAACCTGAAGACGCAGCGTTCGGTGATGTACAGAACGCTCAACCCTCGCTTTTGCGCTTGAGCGCCGCTGAAGGTCCGGTGCTCGACCTCGTTGACAAACTTTCTCGCCTGGCCATCCTCAAGGATGCGCAGTATACCCTCGTCGATCGCAATCTCCAGGTTGCCGGCGGTGAAGGTGCCAACAAAGACCACTTTTTTGGCGTTTTGTGAGATGTTGATGAAACCACCGGCGCCCGCCAAGCGCGGGCCGAACTTCGAGACATTGAGGTTGCCCTGCCTGTCCGCCTGCGCGAGGCCGAGAAACGCAATGTCAAGACCGCCGCCGTCGTAGAAATCGAATTGGCTCGGCTGATCGATGATCGCCGCCGCATTGGTCGACGCGCCAAAGTTGAGGCCGCCAGCCGGAATGCCGCCGATCACACCGGGTTCGGCAGTCATCGTCATCAGGTCGGTGATCTTCTCTTCGGCGGCAATGCTGGCCACGCCTTCCGGCATACCGATACCAAGATTGACCACAGCGTTGGCTTTCAGCTCGAACGCCGCTCGACGGCAGATGATCTTGCGTTCGTTCATCGGCATCGCGGCAATGGCCGATAGCGGCACCCTGATCTCGCCGGCGAAAGCCGCACTGTACTGTTCGGCGAAGGTCTGCATGTGGTATTCAGGCTTTTCGGCGACCACCACGCAATCGACCAAGATGCCTGGAATCTTGACCTGGCGCGGATTGAGGGTACCTCGCTCGGCAATGCGCTCGACCTGGACGATGACGATGCCGCCCGAGTTCCGTGCTGCCATCGCTATGGCCTGCGCCTCCAGGGTCAAGGCTTCCTTCTCCATGGTGACGTTACCATCCGGGTCGGCCGTTGTGCCACGGATGATGCCGACATTGATCGGGAAGGCCTTGTAGAAGAGGTATTCCTCGCCGTCGATCTCCATCACGCGGACGATATCTGTGGTCGTCTTGTCATTCAGCTTGCCGCCACCGAAGCGCGGGTCGACAAAGGTTCCCAGGCCAACGCGGGTGATCGTTCCCGGCTTGCCCGCGGCAATGTCCCGGTACAAGTGGGTGATCACGCCCTGCGGCAGGTTGTAGGCCTCGATGCGATTCGAAACCGCCAGTTGCTGCAACGTGGGAACCAGCCCCCAGTGCCCCCCGATAACGCGGCTGACCAGACCCTCGTGGCCAAAATGGTTGAGCCCCCGAGTTTTGCCGTCACCCTGTCCGGCGGCGTACACCAGGGTCAGGTTGCAGGGCCGGCCGAGCCCGTGGACGTCCTGGCTCTCACCTTCGAGGAACAGTTCTTCCAGGGCAATGGCGATGTTCTCGGCGAAGCCGATGCCGACAAAACCGCCGGTCGCGACGGTATCGCCGTCCTGAATCAAACGCACCGCGTCGCGCGCCGTGACCACCTTTCCGGTGTCGGAGGCGCGCAGCGAGGAGGCCATGGGATGATTGGCAAATGGCATGATTTGTCTCCGCAGATTATCGGTGGATGACTGGCTCAAACAATGCCGGTCGTGTAGTACACGGCGATAACCACAAAAACGGCCATGGTCTTGATGATGGTGATCGCGAAAATATCCTTGTACGACTGCTTGTGCGTCAGTCCGGTCACCGCCAGCAGGGTGATCACTGCGCCATTGTGCGGCAGCGTATCCATGCCACCGGAAGCCATCGACGCGACGCGGTGAAAGACCTCGAGCGGTATGTCAGCGGCGTGCGCGTTGGCGATGAATGTTTCCGACATGGCCGCCAGAGCGATACTCATGCCGCCTGAGGCCGAGCCGGTTATGCCGGCCAGTGCCGTGACCGTGATTGCCTCGTTGATCAGCGGGTTCGGGATCGCACCGAGGGCATTGGCAATCACCAGGAAACCCGGCAGGGCCGCGATGACAGCGCCGAAACCGTATTCCGATGCGGTATTGATTGACGCCAGTAGAGCGCCGGAAACGGCTGCCTTGGATCCTTCGGCAAACTTCCCGATCACCGTCTTGCCGGCAAAGACGAAGACAGTCAGGATGCCGACCAGTAGGGCACCTTCGACAGCCCAGATGGCGGCAATGCTGGAGACGTTCTGCACTACCGGCTTGACCGTGCCGATGACCGCCGGAACGAATGAGACTTCCTTGCCGTAAAGTTCTGGAATGATGTTGGTGAACACCTTGTTCATCACCCCAACCATAACCAGAGGCAGAATCGCGATCCACGGGTTGGCCAGCTTCTCGTGCTCGAAAGCCATCGGCTCGTTAATCAGATTGGTGCCGTAGCCTTCGTTCGCGGCCAATGCGCGGCGGCGCATCCATTCGAGATAAGACATGCCGCAGATCATGATGAATACGGCGCCTATCACGCCAAGCCAGGGTGCCGCCCAGGTCGTCGTATTGAAAAAAGTGGTCGGAATGATGTTTTGAATCTGCGGGGTCCCCGGCAGGGCATCCATCGTGACCGTAAAGGCACCGAGGGCAATGGTTCCCGGAATCAGGCGCTTTGGGATGTGGCTGGCCTTGAACATCTCTGCGGCGAACGGATAAACGGCGAAAACCACCACGAACAGTGAAACGCCCCCGTAGGTGAGAATGGCGCAGACCAGGACAATCGAAAGCATGGCCCGTTGTGGTCCAAGCAGGTTGATCACGGATGCGACGATCGCTTTCGAGAACCCGGACAACTCGATCACCTTGCCGAAAACCGCACCGAGCAGGAATACCGGGAAATAGTTCTTCACAAAGCCAACCATTTTGTCCATGAATAAGCCGGTAAACATCGGTGCCACCATCCCCGGGTCGGTCAAAAAAACGGCGCCGAGCGCCGCCACTGGCGCAAACAGGATGACACTGTAGCCGCGATAGGCGACAAACATCAGGAAGCACAACGCTCCCAGAACGATCAAGAAATCCATGGTTATTTTTCCTCCACTCTTGTATATGTCATACTAAAAAGGGGCCTGAACACTCGCTTGCCTACTCGTGTACTTGCTCATGCTACCGTATCACTTCCCGTTCAACCAGCATAGGGCGAACTGATTTTCACCTAACCGTACGTCGGGCGCCTCCATGTTCTTGCCCAGCTCTTTCAAACAGGCGATCTGCGCTGCTGCACGACCGCCAGCCGACGGCCCATGGACAGGGAATTCAAAGCCCCTTGCCGCAATCGGAGAAAGCATCGGCGGAGAGTTCGGATTGAAACTGATGTACGCCGAAAAGCTTTGCTATCAGGTTATCCGCTACATATAAAAGTTGCTCAACACCCCTGCGTCAGTGCCGGATGCTCCATGGCCGCCTCCTTCAGCAACTGCTTTAATTCCCGCTCGCCATCTCCGCCAAAAATATCGCGAAGTTTGCCGGCTACAAGCTGGGATTTCATTCCTGGAAGCGAGTTTACCCGTTGGGCTGAAAGAACTCAGCGCAAACCCAGAACATCCTGCATATCGAAAAAACCGCTCTGCTTGTCGGCAAGAAAGCGTGCTGCACGCAGACTGCCCAGCGCGTAAGGCATACGGTTGCCTGCCTTGTGGCTGATTTCGACGCGCTCGCCGGTCCCGCAATACATGACGGTATGGTCGCCCACGATATCACCGCCACGCACGGTAGCGAAACCGATGGTCGACGGTTCACGCTCGCCGGTTACTCCCTCACGGCCATAGACTGCGCATTTTTGCAGATCGCGCCCGAGCGCCTTGGCGACCACCTCGCCCATGCGTAGCGCGGTTCCGGAAGGCGCATCAATCTTGTGTTTGTGATGCGCTTCGACAATCTCGATATCGTAGCCTTCAGCAAGAATGAGCGAAGCCGTTTCGAGCAACTTGAAAACCACGTTAACGCCAACGCTCATGTTCGGTGCAAAAACGAGCGGAATCTCGAACGCCGCATCGGCAATCGACTGCTTGCCTGCCTCATCAAAACCGGTTGTTCCGATCACGATGGCCACCTTGTGACGACGGCAAATGGCAAGATGCTGCAACGTGCCTTCAGGGCGGGTAAAGTCAATCAGGCAATCGGCCTGAGCGATCCCGGCCTCGACGTCAATCGTTACCGGCACGCCACAGGGCATCCCGACCAGTTCACCAGCGTCCTTGCCCAGCGCCGGCATGCCAGGCTGCTCAACGGCCGAAACCAGTCTGGCCTGGCCATCCTTCAAGGTTGATTCAATGATCATCCGGCCCATCCGCCCGCTGGCGCCAACGACTGCAATCCTGATTCCACCCATTTCAGAAACCCACGCTTTCCATCATCTTCCCGAAGAAACCCTTTTCTTCAAGCGGCGGTGCAACGCTATCCTCGGCAATCGAACCCAGGTCGATCTCGCGTGTCCGGGTCTCCGGTACCGCAGCAGCATCCGCAGCCTGAGCGGCCAGCACATCGCCACTAACGCGTGCCAGCCTGCCGTTGCCATCAAAAAAGGTTGAGAATTTTCTCATCTCGACTGCTCTGTTCCCCTTCTGCATTCGATAGACGTAATCCCAACGATTGGCATGGAACATATCCGTCAGTACGGGTGAGCCCAGAATAAAGCGCACCTGATCTTTGGTCTGACCCGGTTTGAGCTGGGCAACCATTTCCTGAGTCAAAACGTTGCCCTGCTGAACGTCAATCTTGTATTCATTGATGAGGCGTGGCACCGAGGAACAAGCGGAAAGAACGAACACCAGGAGAGCCATTAGGGCAAGTCGAAAAAGTGTCATGCTTAAGTTGTTTCTTGGTAAATTGTAGGAGATGCACTGCGAAATTAAGCCGGAGTGCTTAAAATTGTTAGTTACGGTATATCATAACCGAATTAAGCGGCGCCTCCCTTCTCCACCGATCAAACCAAGTCATGAGCCAATCTAGCGATCTAAAGAGCATGGGGCTCAAAGCCACCCTCCCCCGCCTCAAGATTCTCGAGCTTTTTGAAAACGCCACGATACGCCACCTGAGTGCTGACGATGTCTATCGTATGTTGCTCAGCGAAAATATGGACATCGGTTTAGCAACCGTTTATCGCGTACTGACTCAATTCGAGCAAGCGGGTCTGCTTGAACGCCACCATTTCGAATCAGGCAAGGCGGTATTCGAGATCAGGGCCGGTCAGCACCATGACCATCTGATATGCATCGACTGCGGACGCGTTGAAGAGTTTTTCGACGAGGAAATAGAACGCCGTCAGAACAAGATCGCCAAGGGACGCGGCTTTGTCATTCAGGAACATGTGCTTTATCTTTACGTGGAATGCAGCAAAGCGGAATGCCCGCATCAGAATAAATCCGGGAAGACCGATCACCGCTAGGGAAACACTGAATAAGTAGCAAAAGAAGTGAACGATCTTTTAGTCATGTCATCAAAGAAATGGGATCGATCACGGGGGTTAAGACGATGAAG
>JAYSZS010000467.1:0-2869 GCA_043737935.1 Propionivibrio sp.
TACATCAAGGGCGAAATCGACGTTCTGTACATTGCCTACACCCGTTTCATCAACACCATGAAGCAGGAACCAGTCATTGAACAATTGCTGCCGCTATCCGGAGATTTGGTGGGCAGCAACAGCCGCAACAGTTGGGATTACCTCTACGAACCGGATGCCAAGCTGGTTATCGACGATCTGTTGGTGCGATACGTTGAAGCAAGCCTGTATCAGGCGGTGGCCGAAAATATGGCTTCCGAGCAGAGTGCGCGTATGGTAGCCATGAAAGCTGCTTCGGACAACGCCAAAGACGTCATTGGTGATCTCAAGCTGGTTTACAACAAGGCTCGCCAGGCATCGATCACCAAAGAGCTTTCGGAAATTGTCAGCGGGGCAGCGGCTGTCTGAACACACCTATTTAGTTTATTGATTGGGGATACGACGATGAGTCAAGGAAACATTGTTCAATGTATCGGTGCCGTGGTGGACATCCAGTTCCCGCGCGATGCGATGCCAAGAATCTACGATGCACTTATGCTCGACAAATCCGAAGAGCATGGCAATTGTGAAACGGATCTGATGTTTGAAGTCGAGCAGCAACTTGGAGACGGTGTTGTCCGAACCATTGCCATGGGTTCCTCCGACGGCTTGCGTCGCGGCATGAAGGTCAATAATACCGGCGCCGGAATATCGGTTCCGGTGGGTGATGCTACGATTGGCCGTATCATGAATGTACTCGGTCGACCGATCGACGAAGCCGGTCCGATTGCCACCGAAGAACGTCGCGAAATTCACCAGTTGGCCCCCAAATTTGACGAACTTTCACCCTCGGTCGATCTGCTCGAAACCGGTATCAAGGTGATCGACCTTGTTTGTCCGTTCGCCAAAGGTGGCAAGGTCGGCCTGTTCGGTGGAGCCGGTGTCGGCAAGACCGTCAACATGATGGAACTGATCAACAATATCGCCAAGCAACATTCCGGCCTATCGGTTTTTGCCGGGGTCGGTGAGCGTACGCGTGAGGGCAATGATTTCTACCACGAGATGAAGGACTCAAACGTTCTGGACAAGGTGGCGATGGTCTTCGGACAGATGAACGAACCGCCGGGCAACCGGTTGCGCGTGGCGCTGACCGGCCTGACCATGGCCGAGCGTTTCCGCGATGACGGCCGCGATATCCTGTTCTTCGTGGATAATATTTACCGTTACACGCTGGCCGGTACCGAAGTGTCCGCGTTGCTCGGTCGGATGCCCTCTGCCGTGGGTTATCAGCCTACTCTGGCTGAAGAAATGGGTCGTCTGCAAGAACGGATCACCTCGACCAAGGTGGGCTCGATCACCTCGATTCAAGCCGTATATGTGCCCGCCGATGACTTGACCGATCCGTCACCGGCGACCACCTTCCTGCACCTTGACTCGACAGTCGTACTATCGCGAGACATCGCCTCGCTGGGTATCTACCCGGCCGTCGATCCGCTTGACTCCACTTCGCGCCAGCTTGATCCACAGGTGGTTGGCGAAGAGCACTACAATGTCGCACGTGCAGTTCAGATGACGCTGCAGAAGTACAAGGAGCTGCGCGACATCATCGCCATTCTGGGCATGGACGAACTGTCGCCCGAAGACAAGTTATCGGTTTACCGCGCGCGCAAAATTCAGCGCTTTTTGTCGCAGCCCTTCCATGTCGCCGAAGTTTTCACCAATTCGCCGGGCAAGTACGTACCGCTCAAGGACACCATCAAGGGCTTCAAGATGATCTGCGACGGCGAGTGCGACAGCATCCCTGAGCAGGCCTTCTATATGGTCGGCAGTATCGAGGAAGCATTCGAGAAGGCCAAGACCCTTTAAGCTCAAATCATCGGGGCGTCGTGGCGTACAGGCAGTACGTATCTGACACAACCCGCGCAGGGGAAATACCATGCCACTCAGAGTTCATGTTGAAATAGTTAGTGCCGAGGAACTGATTTATTCCGGCGAGACCGAGTTCGCGGTATTTCCTGGAGAAGCCGGCGAGTTGGGCATCTATCCGCGTCATACACCGCTGCTGACTCGTGTCAAGCCGGGTACCGTTCGTTTGAAGATACCTGATCAAGACGATTTTGAACTGATCTACGTTTCTGGCGGTGTGCTTGAAGTGCAGCCGACGCTGATTACTCTGCTCTCCGACACGGCGATTCGTGCCCACGATCTGGACGAGGCCAAGTCCATCGAGGCCAAACAGCGCGCCGAAGAAGCACTGAAAAATCGTGCTACGGATGCCAACTACGCTTCTGCCGAGGCGGAACTGGCACAGGCTGTCGCTCAGTTGCACGCGATCAAGAAGTTACGCAAACGCCCGGGATCCTGAACTCAGGGCACTTCAAGAAGGCAGGCGGCAACGCCTGCCTTCTTGACTTACGGTCTGCGCAACAAGCTGGGCGACAGCCACTTTCGATTTTTTTGTGATCAGCCTTCAAGGCTTGTCACCCGTTGTTCAAGTTCAGCCAAGTCCCACTTCAGGCTGCTGATTTCCCGGCAGAAAATGGTAACGTCCTGATGGCGGGCAATAGTCGGATATTCCTCAGTGAAATACTCGGCCAGACCCAGTGCCAGATTTTTGGCCTGCTGCTGATGCCAATTGATCAGTTGCTTGCCGCCCTCAAGCAGTCGTCGGGCGGCGATGTCGCCCGTCAACAACGCCAGATCACTTTCGGCATCCCAGCGTAGATTGCGGAAAACAAATCCGAGGCTCTCAGCCAGTTCGGCTGCACCGCTGATCTGGGTTGCGGCACGCAACGCGGGGCGATCAGACAGCGCGAGTAATGGCGCGTCGGCAGGCAGCTTCAGTGTAACGTTAGCCGCAGCATTCCTGTTGCCCGCAGCGAAATATCCGGAGGTGGTAATTGCAATCGGC
>JAYSZS010000468.1:0-6746 GCA_043737935.1 Propionivibrio sp.
TGCTTCATCGTCTTAACCCCCGTGATCGATCCCATTTCTTTGATGACATGACTAAAAGATCGTTCACTTCTTTTGCTACTTATTCAGTGTTTCCTTAGGAGAGCGGTATGGAATTGAGCTTGGAATCATTTCATTATTGTTCTGTTTAACGGGGCATGCGGGGTAGGTGGTGTCGTGGATTTTTTCACAGGACTGACTGTGCGTCAGAATTAAATTCGATGTCGAGTCCTTTGGTGATGCGTTAATACACTCCTATGATGCCAATGGTGTATTATTTCGCGGAAACCGTAGTCTGGCTCTGATCTGGTCCCTGTTTCAAGAAAAACAGAAAACCCTGGGCTGTCCTATGATTTCCCATGCTCTAGATTGAAGCTGTACAGGATCATTCATTTGACTCTTCAATCTCAAACGCCTTTTTGGTATTAACCGCTCCACCGTTACAAGCCAAGACCGCTCCGCGAGCAAGGACAGTTGCACGTCTTTTTGTGAACGCTTCAAAATAGGAACGCAGCTTCGACTTTCTGGCTTCAGAATCCAATCCAGCGTATCCAACTGCAAGCTCATCGAACGGGAATCAGGTGCGAACGTGAACGAAGTCTAATTTCATCCTCGCCAAGAGCGTCAAAGGCTCTTTATTTGAAATCGTACGATTCGTTCCCCAAGTAACCAATGCACAATTAACTGCTCTAAATAACTACGATGGTGCCAAGTTGTCCTTTGGCAATCGCCGAAACGTCTTTCAGCGTCGCAACCACATTAAGTAATTTCATCGCCCAGCTATGTTTTGAAATCGCTTCTCACCTCAGCGTACATTTGCTTTCGCCTGATGGAACGACGAAGCGTCCGGTAATGTGGCGCTCGTCATCTACCCAAACAAGGAGATTTTCACCAGTTCAACCCAGTGCTGCTCTGTTTCTCATTAACCGGCGGCTAGCCAGCCGCCCGCTTGCGGCGAGCCAGATCCTCACGTTCTCCGGCATAGCCTTCGAGGGCTAACTTGACACCCTGCGGCAGCATGAACCAGGTCATCAGACTGGATCCAATGCACATCAACCAGAACATCAGAAAGCCAAGCGAATAGACGGCGATCGCCGGCAAAACCACCGGTTGGCCGAGCAGATAGAGTTGCTGTGGATCGATTACCGTAAAGAACAGCACCTGAGCAATGCCGGCCGTAATGAACGACGGCCAGAGTATCCAGATGACAAGTTTCATGATGCCTCCCTCGAAAAAAGACGTGCAATGCACTATACAATTTCTATGCAGTCGCTGGTAGGAGAAATGCTTGAAGAAAGGGTTCTGTACAACGTTCACCAGCACCAGCGAAATCCGAAATTCATTCCAGAACCTTGATTCCGGGGGCGATTCACTGACCTAAGTGCGGCCTGCGCAGCACGAGACTCAAGCCCGAGGCGCCGATGATCAGCATGCCGACGGTCGCCGGCAGATCCGGTAACTGGCCGAAGACGATCCAGCCGAGCAGCATGGCCCAGATCAACTGGACGTAGAGCAGCGGCGACAGCGTCAAGGCCGGTGCTTCACGGAAGGCGCGGATGAGCAGGAAGTGGCCGGTGCCTCCGTAAAACCCGAGTGAAACGATGAGCAGGGCTTGCGTCAGGGACGGCATTGCTCCGCTCCAGTAGGCCGGCAAGACGAACGACATGGCGAGGGTGCCGACCAGCGCGGTGTAGAAGAGTTGCCGCAACGGCGGTTCGCTGGCCGAGAGTTTGCGCGTGAGGATCTGATAAATGGCGTAACAGAGCGCGCCGCCGAGCGCGTAGATAACGCCGATGCCGACCATCGCGCCCCCCGGCCGGGCGATCAATAGCACCCCGCAGAACCCCGCGATCGTCGCCAGCCAGCTTCTGGCCTGTAACTTTTCGCCGAGCAGCGGACCGGCCAGCAGGGCAACGAGCAGCGGTGTGACAAAAAAAATCGCTGTCGTTTCGGCCAGCGGCAGGGTGCGAAACGCGAGCTGGACGAGCAGGGTAACGCCGACCAGCATCAGGGCTCGGAAAGTCATTAGCCACGGTCGCTGCGTGATGACGATTTCGCGGCCCATGCCAGGCGCGATGGCGACCAGCATGAAGACGAGGTGCACGAAGTAACGCGCCCAGACGAGCAGCGGTACGGCAAAGAAAGCGGTCAGATACTTCGCCGTGGCGTCGAGAGCGGCGAACAGAAAGACGGCAGTGAGGAAAAGTATGACGCCATGGGCTGAGTGATGCGGCCTAAGGGGCAACTGAAATCCATAGGTTCAAGACATGGCGGGCGCTGTCGATCAATTCGCCAGCGCTGAGGCCGAGCGGGCCACAACCCTCGGCGACCAGGCGGTCGGCAGCGCTTCCGTGCAGGTGCACGGCCGCGAGCAGCGCGTCGAGTGGCGGCCAGCCCTGGGCCAGCAGGGCAGTGACAAAGCCGGTGAGCACGTCGCCGCTACCGGCCGTGGCCAGCCCCGGATTGCCGTTGGTATTGATGAACCAAGTGCCTTCGGGTGAGGCGACAACGGTGCCACAGCCCTTGAGCGCGACCAGGGCCTTGTAATGCGTTGCGAGTTCGAGAGCGGCAGTGATGCGGTCGGCCTGCACGGTGGGCACGTCGCAGTCGAGCAGTCGCGCGGCTTCGGCCGGGTGCGGCGTGAGCAGGGTCGGTGCACTGCGCGTGGCCAGCGCCACGTGCAGTTCGCCTTCTTCGGCAACGAGGTTGAGCGCATCGGCGTCGAGCACCAGCGGCAGCTCGAGCTGGCAGGCGTTTTCGAGCAGGACCCGCGCTTCGTGGCTGTCGCCCATGCCGGGGCCGCAAGCCAGCGCCGTGAGCCCGGTAGCGAGCAGCCTGCCGGGCGTGCGCAGCATCAGCTCGGGCTGCAGCAGGTCGAGTGCCGGAGCATGTTCGTCAAGCAGGCCGACATAGACCCGGCCGCTACCCAGCCGCAGCGCGGCGCGAGCGGCGAGCAGAGCACCACCGACCATGCCGGGCGCGCCACCGAGGACGCCGGCGTTGCCGTTGCTGCCCTTGTGGCTGTTGCGCGGGCGAGCTTTCAAGTGGTCTGAAAACAGCGTGCGGCTGATCGAGCAACCGGCAGACAGAGATAGGCTTTGCGGATCGAGATCGAGCGGGTCGATCGAAATTTCGCCGCAATGGTCTGGGCCGTCGCCAGTAAGCAGTCCCGGCTTGGCGCCGATAAAGGTGATGGTGTGGCTGGCTCGAATCGTTGCGCCGTGTAGCTTGCCGGTGTCGGCATCGAGACCGCTCGGGCAGTCGAGCGCAAGCAGCGGGCAGCCGTCGCGTATGGCCAGCGCGTTGGCGCTGCGGATGAGGCCGGCGTAAGGATCGCCGATCTCGCGCTTGAGGCCGATGCCGAACAGGCCGTCGACGATCAGCGACCAGTGCAGTCTGTCGGGAATTGCCGGGAGTGAGCTGCCGCCCTTATCGACAAAGCGCCTTAAGGCATCAGCCGCGTCCATCGGCAGGTCGTTGGCCAGCCCGACAAAAACCACGTGCGTGTCGAAGAAGCGTTCGCGCAGTAGTGTTGCGACTTCAAAGGCGTCGCCGCCGTTATTACCAGGGCCGGCGAGAATCAGGACACTCGCGCCACGCTCGGCGCAGATCGCAGTGGCCAGGTCAGCCGCCGCACGGCCGGCGCGCTGCATCAAGGGCTGATCGGCGGCTGTCGCTTCGATGTGGCGCAGGTCGGTGGAGCGGTAGAGCGGAATGGAAGTCATGGTCGAGCAATGGGTTGATCGGCGAGAAGAGCAATTTAACCACGAAGCACCCCGACTTGGTGTTTTATGGATTCAGAAGGCTTCAAACCCTGCACCTGATATCCGCTCGGCATGCCCCCGAACAATATTCCGATGATGGGATTCAAGCTCGTCATGCCAAATGCGAAATACGTTCCGTGGTCTTCGCGTTCGATTCCAACCCCCCAGCCCCCTTCTCAGAGGGAGCGAGTCGGTGCGCACTGATTTCATCAAAGCCGATGATCAGGATTTCCGGTTAATATCCTGTGCAGCTTTCATCAAGAAACGCCGATAAAACAAACTCCTTGTACGATGTCGGCCCGCAAACCACTCACGTTCCGCATTCGCGCCGAACTCTATTCCCAGCTTGCACAGATTGAGGTGGCCGGGCTGCCGTTCGATCGCGCCTTGAATGTTTTGCAGTTGGCCGAACCGGCGCAGTCACGGCTGCTGGCGATGCGCGCCCTGATCAAGCACCATGACTTTGCGCTGGCGGGTGAGCAAAGCGGGCTTTTTTCGAAACTGGAAGCGCGGCTGATTCATGCATCGACCAACGCCGGCAGTCCTGCACGCATGTACCGGCAACTAGCCGACTTTTACAGCACTCGCGCCAGGCAGGCGGCGACCATGAAATCGCGCATGCTGATGCCGGCCGGTGTGTTCATGCTGGCGCTGGCGATCCAGCCCCTGCCGGGATTGGTGAGCGGCTCGATGGGGGTATCCGCCTATCTCTATCAGGTGCTTCGCCCGATGATCCCGGTGGCGCTGGTGGTGTTCGGGGTGCGCTGGTGGCTGTCGCGACCCGCTGCCACCGCCAGCCAAAAGACCGCTTCACCCTGGCGGTCAATCCCGTTGTTCGACAAGCTGATTGTGCGCCGGAACGTTCGGGACTTTTTTGCCAGCCTGGGCCTGATGCTGGAGGCTGGTATTCCGTTGCTTGACGCCTTGCCGCTTGCGCTGGATACGATTGCCGAGCATTCGATCAAACGCGAATTTTCCCGCATCGCACCGCGTGTGGCCGGTGGCGCAACGCTTGCGCAAGCCATTGCCGATTCCGCCTTTCTCGGCGGTGCAGATAGCCGTGAAAGAGCCGTGGCATTGATCGATACCGGTGAGCAAAGTGGCACCTTGCCCGAAATGCTGTTACGGCATACGACAATGGAAAGCATAACGATCGACGCTTCGTTCGAGCAGCTTGCCACCTGGGCACCGCGCGTCGTGTATGAATTGGTGATGTTATGGATGATCGGCAGCCTGCTTACTTACCCCGGTTTGATGCCGAGAGCAATTGCTGACTTGTGACCTGATTTCAGGAATTTAGCAGTGCTGGTCAAGTGCCGTGCCAACAAGCTAGCGAAAGGTTCAGGCTACCGATTAAACTAACGAAGGCTAGCGAAGCTTCGAATTGTATCTTCGAAATACTCAATCCGAAGCGAACCCCTTTGATTCGTCAGATTACCAACCGATGTTGAACTCCTTTGGGCTAATGTTGAAAAAGACTCCCATTTGACCGCCAAGCTTCACCCGTGTCATGCTTGAAATGAATGTGGGCAGGGATGAAATCAGACGGACAATGCATAGATGCTTACGCAATAATAATGATGTGATGTCCCAGCTTGTCATTCGATGGACAACAGCCCCGCTGCATGGTTTTTCAAACGGGAGGGGAGTTGCAGGTTTATCGACTCGATATTTCAAAACCGCTGAACAATACGAAAATGTCGCTCGCCATGTGCTGACGGGCCGCGCTTGAAAACTCAAAGGATCATGTCAATGTCAATGAATGAGAGCCTGCTGTTGATCGCTGCCGGGTTGTTGGTGGCTTATGTATTGTCGCGCTTCTTTGTAAGGCGTCATGCAGCCAAACGGCTAGCTAGCGAGAAAGCCGCTCGCCTTGAAGCCGAACGCTTTGCTGCCGAGGAAGCCGCGCGTCGTGAAGCCGAACGCCTGGCCGCCGAGGAAGCCGCGCGTCGTGAAGCCGAACGCCTGACTGCTGAGGAAGCCGCACACCACGAAGTCGAACGTCTGGCCGCCGAAGAATCTGCCCGCCAAGAAGCCGCACGCCTGGCTGCTGAAGAAGCCGCCCGCCACGAAGCCGAACGCCTGGCTGCCGAAGAAGCCGCGCGTCGTGAAGCCGAACGCCTAGCCGCCGAGGAAGCCGCGCGTCGTGAATACGAACGCCTTGCTGCCGAGGAATCCGCTCGCCACGAAGCCGCACGCCTTGCTGCTGAAGAAGCCGCTCGACTTGAAGCCGAACGTCTGGCTGCCGAGGAATCAGCACGACGCGAAGCCGAACGCCTGGCCGCGCTCGAGGCCCTTCGCCAGGAAGAAGCGAGAGCGAAAGCTCTCAGTGCGCCTCCTCAGCCAAGGGTGCTGAAGGCAAAACCAACAGAACAAACGGTAGTCATGGTCGCTGACGATTCAAAGGTAGTCCGCATCAAGACCGGTCGGCTGCTCAGCGCACACAAGTATCAGGTTCTGATGGCTGAAGACGGCCTGGATGCGGCGAAACAAATCGAGAATTCGGTTCCTGATCTGCTGATCACCGACGTTGACATGCCGGGCATGGGTGGATTGCAACTGGTGCGCCACCTGCGCGCCAATCCGCGAACGCTCGGCCTCCCGATCATCATGGTTACCTCGGACAGCGAGGTATTACGCACTGAAGCCCTTGAATCGGGGGTCAATGTCGTACTTGGCAAACCTTATCCTGAAGAACAGCTCATTGCACACATCCAAAGGCTTGTGTTGGCCCGGACTGACGCTTGAGTTGAACCATGTGCATTCGCCTCCCCGCTGAGCAGAACGGCGGGCGCTGGTTCGACATGTTTAACCGATGATCTGTGAGAAGCGGATATTCAAGGCATTTCCACCTCAACCTCAACTAAGGAAACACTGAATAAGTAGTAAAAGAAGTGAACGATCTTTTAGTCATGTCATCAAAGAAATGGGATCGATCACGGGGGTTAAGACGATGAAGCCGATGACGTTTGCGAGTGCAAGAGG
>JAYSZS010000469.1:0-2838 GCA_043737935.1 Propionivibrio sp.
CGCGCTCGGCGGTTTCGTACGCGTGTACTGCCGCGGCAAGACAACGCCAACGCAGGTGATCGAACTGGTGCGTGGCATCGAGGGTGTTGAACTCGTGTACGACAAAGAAACCGCATGCCGACTGCTAGAGCTTCCCGCCGATCGCGAAGGCGATGTGGTGGTCATTTCAACTGCTGGTGTATGCGTCGGCGGCGCGGAAAAGGATCACGACCTGTCAGGATTGGCGGGCCATCGGCTGCGTACTCACGGGGGCGTTGCCGAAGCTAAAGTACCGATTATCCTCAGCGAGCCCCTCAACGACGAATACAAGTTGAAAGCCGGCATAACGACGCTGAAGAGCTATCAGGTCTTCGACTTCGCCATCAACGGCGCGGCGGCGTGATTCTAGCATTTCATTGATGAAAGCTGCGTGATGCCCGACACCAAAATGGACTCGTTCATAAACGCGGAGCCGGATCTCGGCTATCGCGCGCAGGGCTTTTATTACGGCGGCAAGTGGGAATCGCCCGCAAGCGCCAACACCTTCTTCTCGCACAGTCCGTCCACCGGAAAACGACTGGCCGAAGTCCCGCTCGCAGGCGCTGAGGACGTTGATCGCGCAGTGAAAGCTGCTGTCAAGGGCTTTCGCGAATGGCGCAAAGTTAGTCTTAAGGAGCGCGCGAAATGCATGGAGGCATTCGCCAATCGCATACGCGAAAATGCCAAGGAGCTTGCTCTCATTGATTGTGTGGACTCGGGCAATGCGCTCAGCGGTATGGAAGGCGACATGCACTGGACCGCTGACAGCCTCGACTACTTCGCCGGTCTCATTACCGAAGTGAAAGGCGAGACCAGTTCGCACGGCCCGCGTCATATGAACCTGCTTACTCGCCAGCCCTACGGCGTGGTGGCGAAGCTCAATGCCTTCAATCACCCTTTTCGTTTTTGTGCAGAAAAAGCCGCGGCACCGCTTGCGGCTGGTAATTGCGTCGTGATCAAGAGCTCTGAACAGGCACCAATATCGAGCTTCCGGCTGGCTGAACTGGCCGACGGTCTTTTTCCGCCAGGTGTCATCAATGTGATTGCTGGAGACGGCATCACCGGTGCAATGCTGGTCGCCCATCCACTGGTGTCGCGTGTCGGCTTCATCGGCTCGGTAGAAACCGGTCGCAGGGTTGCCGTCGGCGCGGCCGAGGGTCTCAAGCGTGTGAGCCTCGAACTCGGCGGCAAGAATCCGATTATTATCTTTCCCGATGCCGACCCGAAGAAAGCGGCTGCAGCTGCAATCAAAGGCATGAACATGAATCGGCAGGGGCAATCGTGCAGCTCAACTTCGCGCGTATTCGTCCATTCGTCCTTGCACACTGCGGTCGCTGAAGAGATCGTAAGACTCGCCAAGGCGCTGCCAGTCGGTTTTCCATGGATCGCGAAGAATGAGCTTGGCCCGGTGGTGTCAGCGCAGCAGTTCGCGCGCATCATGGGTTTCATTGATGCCGGAAAATCAGAGGGTGCAAAACTGCTCACCGGTGGCAGTCGGCCCGACGACCCGCAACTTGCCAACGGCCATTTTATCCGCCCGACCGTGTTTGACGATGTACGCCAGGAAATGCGCATCGCCAGCGAGGAAATTTTCGGCCCGGTAATGTCGATCCTGCCGTGGAGCAATGAAGAGGAGATGCTCGCACAAGTCAATTGCCTGCAATACGGATTGACTGCAGCCATCGTCACCAACCAGCTTGATCGTGCAATGGAAACCGCCATGCGGGTCGACGCTGGCTATGTGTGGATCAACACAACAGGACGATATCTGGGCGCACCCTACGGCGGGTGGAAAGCGAGCGGCCTCGGTGTTGAAGAGACGTTCGAGGAATTGCTTAGCTATACGCAATTAAAAAATATCAATATGAGATGGTAGCAGGTCGATGCGAACGGTAAGTGGTAATAAAACAACCATGAGGAGAGATGACATGAACACGATCAAGACAAGCTGGATACGGTGGGCGGCGCTCGCGGTGGCGTTTGTGGCCGTGATGGGATTTGGAGCCGCGCAGGCGCAGCAATGTGAAGACCCAAAGGTGTTGCGCTTCTCGATAATTCCGACACAGGAGTCGGTGCGCGAACTGACACTCTACAAGCCGGTGCTGGATTTGTTGTCGAAGAACACAGGCAAGAAAATAGAGTTTTACATGCCGACATCTTATTCCTCGGTGGTCGAAGCGCTGCTTGGCAAATGGGTGGACATCGCGGTGCTCGGTCCTGAGTCATACCTTATCGCCAAAACACAAGGTGCCAACATCGATGTCTTCGCCACTTACTACAAGAAGGGTCAAGGTGTGCAGGAACCAGGTCCGGGTTTCAAATCGATCCTGATCACCAAAAAAGGATCAAAGTTCACCACGGTAGAGTCGATCAAAAGCTCGGTGATGCTGCTGGTCGATCCAGCCAGCACGTCCGGCTCGCTGATCCCGGAATCGGTTTTCGGCGGCAAGGTCGTCAGGATGCCACTCAAACAATATTTCGGCAAAGTCGCCTTCTCCGGCGGTCATGATTTGTCGACACTAGCTGTATTCGACGGCAAAGCTGACGCCGCCTTTGTCGCCACGCACCGTTTCATGAATGCGATTGACTCCAGCAAGGGCAAGTTGAAAATTGAAGACTTCAACATCCTCTGGACTTCACCCCTGATCCCGCAGGATCCATTCGTGTATCGTGCAACGCTCTGCCCCGACCTCAAAACCAAAATCCAGCAGACCTTCGTGACCCTGGAGACGACCGATGTTGGTAAGGCATATCTCGCAAACGTCGGCAGCGAGAAGTTCGTCGTGATGAAGGACTCCGACTACAACGTGATCCGCGAAG
>JAYSZS010000470.1:0-2834 GCA_043737935.1 Propionivibrio sp.
CTCAGTGCAACTGTTCATCCAACGTTGCCTGCTGAACATGGAACTGCAGGTGCATCCCTCGGTCATCAACTCCAAGCAGTGGGAATGGATGAAGCGCTATCGGGTATGGGAAGCGAACCGCAAGATATTCCTGTTTCCGGAGAACTGGCTGGAGCCGGAGTTCCGCGACGACAAGACGCATCTGTTTGCTGAGCTTGAGGGCGCGCTGCTGCAAGGCGACGTGTCCAGCGACCTGGTGGAAGACGCCTTCCTCGACTACCTGAAGAAGCTGGACGAACTGGCTCGACTGGACATCGTAGCCATGCACATGGAGGACAGCCCCGATCCCGCCCGGCGCACCCTGCACGTCATCGGCCGCACCTACAGCCAGCCGCACAAGTACTTCTACCGTCGTTATACCCACCAGATGTGGACGCCGTGGGAGCCGGTCAGTGCCGAGATCGAGGGCGATCACCTGGCTCCAGTGGTTTGGCGCGACCGGCTGTATTTGTTTTGGGTGACGTTTATGGAGAAGCCAGACGAAAACGCGCAACCGGGGGAACTACCAGGGTCGTTGGTTCAAGCCAATCTAGCAGCTGTGATGAGCGCTGTGAAGGCTGCAGGTGCAAGGAAACAAATCGATGTGCAGCTCCATTGGAGCGAGTATCTGCAAGGCGAATGGACGACGGGTGAGTCCGGTGGCTTCGTCGCAGTCATGACCACGACGTATACGCCGAATGAGCTCGGCGACCTGAACGCAGTCAGGACGCGGATGTTCCGGTTGTTGCCGGGCATGGAGGATATCCCACTGACGGTCCCCTTGATTTTCGACCCAAGGGACGTATTCATCCACGTCTCCAAAGAACCTTACGAAGACGGCGATGAGCGAGGAGTTCTCGTCCACCTGAAAGGCCCCAACAACTTCAAGCATGGCTTTTACTTGGCGGGCCGTAACAGCGCTCCGGGAGAAGCCGGTTACAGCCCCAAGCCCAATAGTCCCTACAGTGCCAGTACACAACGCGCCACGCGCTATTCCGGCAGCGGCGAACTCAAAGTCAGCTTCCAGGAGCGGATCACCACCGAAACAGGAAAAACCCCTCCCAAAGCAAATCCGAGCATCCTGCAGCAGGGTGGCAAGTACACGCTCCTGCCGTGCAACAACAACCTCACGGCACTCGGTGTTTCCGAGGATGCCTATCAGAACGCGGCGAATTCAGCCGCCGTCAAGGCCGCCATCGAGCGCGGTGTCGGAGAGATAGCGTCGCTCATGAAGCCGGTGTTTTACCAGGACAACGCACAGACGTTTTTCGTCGAGCCCAGCGTAACCGAGCGGACCATCGAGGAATGGCAGGATTGGGTCACGCGTACACCGCAACCCGAGCCGGGCTGGCAGGACCCGGATTGGTGGAAGGAGCTTGTGGTGATTGCAGAGCTACCAAAGAAGTTGCAGATTCCAGGCCCCAGAGACCCGAGAGGTGGTTCCGCCATCGACCCAGGGTCGCTCATCAACCCGATACCGGCCTTTGACTGGCTGGTAAACCCGGGCACGGGGCTGCTGTTTGATGGTGTGTTGATCGGTCCTGCTGGCCGGCCGGGACTGAAGTTACTGACGGCAGAAGTCGTCGGGGTCATTGCGGAGGGCGGTATACCGATAAATGTAAATCCGGGCAGCGGCCTCGCAGCGGGCAGCACCGTTGTCCTTTCTGGCCCCACTACCATGGAGCAGAACGGCCTGACGCAGGTCGCCGGCGGTTTGAACGTGGTCGGCAGCGCCGGTTTCAACTCTGCGCTGGCAAAAAATCTCAATGAACCGAATCGCTCAGGATTCGGCGCACGCATGCCCGGCGCTGGCCGGTCCGAACGGTAAACAGGGGAGGATGTCATGAGCTACAAGACACAGGGCAAATCCGAACGCTTCCACGGTCATCTGGATACAGAACTCGCCTTCAAGCCGAGTCGCATCGTCGAAACGAAAGAAACCAAGTACTTCATCATTCAGGAGCGTGAGGTCAGTTATCGCTTTTACCTGCACCAGCATCCCTACGTGCAGCAATTGGTGCAGCGGCTGCTCCGCAAAGGCACCTCCGGGCTGCAAGCGGCGGATACGGAATACAGCACGCGGGTCAGACTTACCAACGCCACAGCGGCGAAGGACGCGAACGGTCGCTCGGTTCAGCTTGCTGTCGGAAGCATTTTGCATCTTGCTGATGGAGCTACGGTCATGCTAGAAGGGGACGCCATTCGATTTGTCGGCGTCAAGGTTTTCAAGCTGTTGGATGAATCACCGATCGCGCCCGCCGCGAACACACCGGTGACGTTGCCCGGCCAGGCTGCAGTTCGCCGCAGTAGCGGCGACCTGGTGACACTGGATGCCGCCGCGGCTGCCGCGTTGGTGGACGGCGTGCCATTGCCTGTGCTGTATGCCGACATTTTTACGCCGACACGCTACAACCCATCGGCGTTGGTGCAGCGGCCCTACCCGGTTAAAGACCTCGACTTCACTTCCGGCGGCGCCTACTCGGCCTACAACTGGGAGTTGTTCTTCCATGTGCCGATCACCATTGCCATCCACCTGAGCAAGAACCAGCGTTTTGCCGAGGCACAACGTTGGTTCCACTATCTGTTTGATCCCACCGACGACAGCGATGGCCCTACTCCAGAGCGCTTCTGGAAAGTGCGGCCGTTTCAGACCACGGACGTCAAAAAGATTGAAGAGATCCTGATCAACCTCGCTACCGGCGCGGACGAAACGCTGCGCAACGAGACCATCCGTAGCATCGAGGCCTGGAAGGACGCCCCTTTCCGCCCACATGTCATCGCCCGCTACCGGCAGCAGGCTTACATGTACAAGACAC
>JAYSZS010000471.1:0-2807 GCA_043737935.1 Propionivibrio sp.
CAGGCCGAAAACGAAGATCGGCCAGCCCCAGAACGAGGTCGACTGGCCTTCGCTGACCTGCCACATGTCCGGCCATTTGCGGTAAGCCAGCCAGCAGGCGATGGAGAGGACGATGGGGCCGTGCGCCTGCTCGTCGGTGCTCCAGATGCCGCGCATGAGGTCGATCAGGCTGGGTACATAAAGTATGATCAGCCCGGCTATGATCGGCAGCCAGACGAGCAGCTTGCTCATCGGGCTGGCGGCCTCGGTGATGGGCAGGGGCGGGTTCATTGAGGGGGCAGGTTCGTTCATGAGGCGTTAGTATAACTGCGGAGCGTTGCAGGCGTGTTACGCGCTTGAGTCAATCCTGCGATAATCGGCGGCCAGACGCGGGTGTGTGTTGCGGCCATGATAAATTTGTTTTAACAATTCTCAGTCATTCCGGCGAAAACCGGAATCCAGATTAGTCCATCTGATCCTGATGTCAAAAGAAAAGTTTGATCAACGAACTGGATTCCGGGTCAGGCCCGGAATGACGGTATTTCAATGAGTTAGCGCTAGAAAAAATTTACCGTGGCATTGCGGTGAGTGGGTCGGTATTGGAGTAGTGATGAACATTCTGTTATTCAGGCGCGTGTCAGAGCGTCATTTGGGTGTGTTGGCCATGCTGCTGGTGCTGGCGATTCTGTTCGGCCTGTTTGTGCTGGGTGCGCAACCCTTTGCGGTGGGGCTGATCCCCGTGCCGTGGGACAAGGTTGCCCATGCCGTTGTGTTTGCCGTGCTGGCGGCCACCCTTGGCCTGGCCATCGGCTGGCGCGGCTGGCGCTTGGTCTTGCTGGCCGTTGGCGTGGCGTTGCTGGTGGGCGGGCTGGATGAATGGCATCAATTCTTTTTGCCCGGTCGGCAGGCCGGTTGGGACGATCTGGTCGCAGATGCCGTGGGCGGTTTGATTGGAGCCTTGCTGGTGAGCGGCAGGCCGGGCTAGGTCCGGCGGCTTGTTGTGTCCGGCATAAGCGTTGTCGATGAGTGGACTCAGCGTGAATAGGGTTTGCAGGATGGGAATGTTCATGTTTGATCGCTTACTCTATCGAGCACGGGGATGACTTGCTCGATCAGGCGTGCGTAGTCAGGTATCCGCGAGAGGATACCGGTAAAGGTGGCTTCATTGTAGATATGGCTCAGGAGGTTGCGATCATCAATTGCACTGAGCCGTGTCAGAAAGTCATCCTCGATCACATAACCCGCAACATGAAAGGCCTTGATTATTTTTTTTGGTGTCGCTTCGTCGATACCCTCCTGCTACTTGAGGAAGTCTTTAATGCATTTCCGGCACAGTGCGAAGGTGTATTCAAACTTTTGCGCCACCCCGTTTCTGAGCCCGTCTATCAGTCGTGCATCGAGCTGGCTGACCAGTGCATCCATGTCGACCGAAACGACATAAGTCAGGCTCGCGCTGGCCTGCTTCAACGCAGTCTTACATCCATCGCTTGGCCTCCTGTTTCACCCGCTTGCCGAATTCGCCCTGGAGTTGACGCATGCAAACAAGGTCGACGCCGAAGGGGACAATGGATTCTTCAAGCTGCTCTCTTATCGCCAGAATGATCTCACGCGGTACGTCGGTATCGACCCAGAAGTCGAAATCGGAATTCCATCGAAAGTCGCCGCGTGAACGCGAACCAAAAATATACACCGGTGCTCCAGCGGGCAACGCGCCACGCTGGACGTTCCGGATTATTTCTTCAGGATGCGTAGAGGAGGTCGGCTCGGGTCATTGGTGAAGGCTAATTGTAGGACTATCCTGAAAAATGCAGTTGAGCGTAATGCCCATATCGTAAGCCCTCATCCCTGGCCCCTCTCCCTGCGGGAGAAGAGCCGGGGTGAGGGCCAAAGACTCGCCAAACTTGGCGCTGCGGCGATCGTGGGGAACTGCGGTTTCCTGCTTCATTATTCAAACGTCGTTCAGCACCGAGCCGACCAGCGTGGCGCCGGATTGCTGGAGGCTACGGGCGAGTTGCGCCACGTCGGGCAGCGAGCTCAGGTTTTTTCGGGCGAGCATGAGGGCGGCGCCAGCGCGTACGGCAATGGTCTGGGCGTCGGCGAATTTGCTGGCGGCCGGGGTGTCGATGATGACGACGTCGAAATCCCGGCTGAGCGTGTGCAGGGTTTCGATGAATGCCGGGCGGCCAAGCAGTTCCTGCGGATTGGGCGGTACGGCGCCAGCGGGCAGCACGGAGAGGCCGAGTAGCAAGGGAATACGCACCACGGCTTCGGCGTTGGGACGAGCGGCGAGCAACCCGGAGAGCCCGGCGTTGTTGCCGAGTCTGAACAGTTCGTGCTGGCGTGGCGTGCGCAGATCGGCGTCGATGAGCAGGGTGCGTTCGCCGAGTTGTGAGAAAACGATGGCCAGGTTGGCGGCGATGCAGCTGCGCCCTTCGCCGTTGCCGGGGCTGACGATGGCCAGTGCCTTGCGCTGGGCTTCGGCGTCGAACCAGCGCAGCATGAGCTGGCTGCGTAGCGCGCGCAGTTGCTCGACCACCGGGCTGAATGGCGTGTAGGCGGCGACCAGCTCGTGGCTGAGGCTGTTGTCACCGGCCGGCAGGTAGGGGTAGTCGAACTGGCTGGCGAGGGCAAAACGGATGTCGTCTTCAGTAAGCAGGCCCAGTTCGATGGCGGCGTCGCCGAAGCGCTTGCCCTGCATTTTTTGCAGACGCAGGATGTGTTCGGCGTTGTCGGCGGTGAGGCGTCCGGCATCGATGAGGATGGCGCCAATCGTGCGGTTGCCCGTAGTGCAGGCAGACGGATTGGCTGCGGATTGGCTGAAGAGGCTG
>JAYSZS010000472.1:0-2803 GCA_043737935.1 Propionivibrio sp.
GAAAAGTACTGAAATTCATTCTCTGACCGACGAGGATCAGGAGATATTCGGTTTCCGACATTTTTCGTGGATTACAATGACTTTGGCATTGCCCGGGCAGCGACCAGCAGGGTGATCTGTGCAGCGCCGTGCAGTTTGAGTATGCGTGCACACTCGTCAAGCGAAGCACCGCTAGTCATCACGTCATCAACGAGAATGATCCGTTTCCCGGTGAAATCGGCCGAGCAGAAAAAAGCGCCACGAATGTTTTTGACCCTTTCGCGCCAGGGCAGGTTGGCCTGGGCTGGTGTGTTGCGCGTGCGGCTGCAGTGGGCGGCGTCGATCGGCAGCTTTAAAACGGTACCGACCGGGCGCGCCAGCTCAAGCGCCTGATTGAAGCCTCTTTCGCGCAAACGTTGGGGGTGGAGCGGCAAGGGGATGATGACGTCGGCAACAAGGTTGGCGGTCAATGCGGCCAGTTGCTGGCCGAAGTAGGCGCCGAGTGCCAGACGATGTCCGTATTTGAAAGATTGAACCAGTTTGTCAAGCGGGAAGTCATAGCGATATGCTGCAAGCGTGGCTTCGTAGTGTGGCGGTTTAGTCAGGCAACGACCGCAGATTTCGCCGTTTGGTGTTGGCAGGGCACATCTAGGGCAGCAGGGGTTTTGAAGTTGTGGCAGATCGCTTGCACAGGATCTGCACACAATGTTGTCTTCACTGGCGGCAGTGCAAAGCAGGCAATCCTGAGTCAGCAGCTTGCCGATGTTGCAAGCCAATTTGCTTATCAGGCCGGTCATCAAACCCTTGTTTTGGGTTAAAATCATTATTGTAGAATCGTTACTGAGCGGTTCGATTGTGCCTGCATGTCCTCTAAATGTCTTCTTTTTTTCTGTTAGGTTTCGCTCATGAATACAATTGCTCCAGTCCTTGCGCTGACTCCGGATTCTTCTGCGCCACTACGATCTGCGCAATGGACAGTCTCTCAAGTCGAGGCGCTTTACCAGATGCCCTTGATGGATTTGTTGTTTCGCGCCCAACAGGTGCATCGCAAAAATTTTGATCCGAACGAAGTGCAACGCTCGACGCTGATTTCGATCAAGACCGGTGGCTGTTCCGAGGATTGCAGCTATTGCTCGCAGTCGGCGCGCTACAAGACCGAAACCGAGCGCGAAGCGTTGATGCTGGTTGAAGACGTGCTGGCGGCGGCCCGCGACGCCAAGGCCAAGGGCGCTTCACGCTTCTGCATGGGAGCCGCGTGGCGCGGACCCAAGGAAAAGGAACTTGAGACTGTAACGCAGATGATCCGCGAGGTCAAGGCGCTGGGTCTGGAAACCTGCGTTACCCTGGGCATGCTCAAGGACGGGCAGGCCAGTCAGCTCAAGGAAGCCGGACTGGATTACTATAACCACAATCTGGATACCGACTCCGAATTCTACGATCAGGTGATTACCACGCACAAGCACGCGGATCGCGTCGATACGATTTCGCAAGTACGCCAGGCCGGGATCAAGGTTTGTTCGGGAGGCATTCTGGGCCTGGGCGAATCGCGCCGGAACCGGGCGGCGATGGTGGCCCAACTGGCCAACCTGAATCCACCTCCGGAGTCCGTGCCGATCAACAATCTGGTCGCGATCTCGGGTACGCCGCTGGCCAAGACAGAGCAGATCGACAATTTCGAGTTCGTTAGGACCATTGCCGCCGCACGCATCACCATGCCAGGCAGTTTCGTTCGCCTCTCTGCTGGTCGCGAGGCGATGACGGAGGAAATGCAGGCGTTGTGTTTCTTCGCCGGTGCCAATTCGATTTTTTATTGCGACAAATTGCTGACCACAAGCAATCCGGGGATTGATCGTGACCAAGCCTTGTTCAACAAGCTCGGTTTGCGTCCGATCTGATTGTCCATGAGCGCACCGGCGCCGTTCGTTGATTCGCGCCAGGTGCGGCGAAACTTCGCACGCGCGGCGGCAAGCGGTTACGATGCAGTCGCTGTCTTGCAGCGTGAAGTCGGTAGCCGCATGCTTGAACGGCTCGATTATGTGAAGATCGAGCCCAAGCGTGTGCTGGATCTAGGTTGTGGAACCGGTGCCAGCCTTGGCGCGTTGAGCGAGCGCTACGCGAAGTCGCAGGTGCTCGGTACCGATGTCAGCGAAGCCATGCTGCAAGCCGGTCGTAAAGAACGTTCACGCCTGCGCTGGCTGCTTCCGTTTCTGCGCGCCAGCAGGAAATCAAGCGCACTGGTTTCTGCCGATACCTTGGCCTTGCCCTACACCTCGGGTTCGATCGGCCTGATCTGGTCTAACCTGATGCTGCACTGGCTGGACGATCCTGTACCGGCTTTTCGTGAGATGCATCGCGTGCTGAACGTCGGCGGGTTGTTGATGTTTTCCACTTTGGGTCCGGATACGCTGAAGGAATTGCGTACCAGTTTTTCCGACGGCTATGTACATACCCAGCGCTTTGCCGACATGCACGACTACGGTGACATGTTGCTCGCCTGCGGCTTCGCCGATCCGGTGATGGATGTGGAGGTGCTGACCATGACCTATTCCAGTATCGACGATCTGTTCCGCGACTTGCGCCAAAGCGGCGCTGCTTGTGCCATGCAGGCACGTCGTCATGGACTGATGGGGCGTACGGCCTGGTATGCGGCACGCGCCGAGTACGAGAAACACCTTTCGCAAGGACGCTTGCCGGCAACCTTCGAGGTGGTCTATGGCCATGCCTGGAAAGCACAGGCCCGCAAGACCGCAGACGGCAGCACAATTGTCCGCTTTGCTCCCAAGCAGCGGATTCGCTAACGGGATGAATTTGCTATGATTAACGC
>JAYSZS010000473.1:0-2801 GCA_043737935.1 Propionivibrio sp.
ATATTCTGGCAAGAGCGATCCGCATTGAGCGCCTGTGCCAGAAACATTGACAGGGTCTCGGTCGGGGGAAACAGCCGTTCCCGGTGCTCAGGCAATAGCGATTCGACTTCGTCGAGCAAGTCTGATCCAGTGAGCAGGTTGAAAAACGCAGCGGCCTTGCTGTGCCGTGCATGCTCGCGAATATGGCGTTGAACCTGTCGTTGTAGCAGCGCGCCGGCCACCATTCCCGGCACCATCAGTTTGACGATCATCCAATCCACGTCGCCATGCCGGTCAGGCTGTAGGTGAGCAACCAGGTCGTTTGGCCACTTTAGCGGCCAACGCGGGCATGAATCGGTTCCATGATTGTTTCCTCGGCAAGGAGAAAGAGTTCACGTCCGGGCGAAGCGAATGTCGAGGGCGCATTTCAGCGTGATGCGCATCCTGTTGCCAGCACCGCCGACCCCAAGCGCCACACCCTCGTCAGCTCTAGATGCTAAGTGCTGCGCCAATCAGCCCCGGTCATCACCCGCGACTTGCAGGGTAGACCCCAATGGCAACTCACAAACAAAAACCCCCGGCATTTGCCGGGGGTCATCTCACTCCGTGCATGGCACGCACGCCCTCAAGTACGGGCGAGAGACTTCTTTCTAGAGGCGACCAGCAGACCCGCCAGGCCGAAGCCGAGAAGCAGAAATGTCCCAGGTTCCGGGACGGTCGTGCCGCCTTGGTCATAGCCGTTGCTGCTCGCACAACCGATGGAGATGTTGTCCTGAATCAACGTCACTTGTGACTCGGCCGACAAGAGTCTGCCGCAACCCATTGTCAGATTACCGTCGCTGCTGATGAGTTGATTCGCAAGGACATTTCCGGCGAACGTAGTGCCATTGAGGGTCGCGGCGCTGCCGACAGTCCAATAGAGCCCGACACCAGCACCACTGCCGACATTTTGCACAGTGACATTCGAAGTGGACCCAGTAATAAGCGTGCTCGTAAACAGAAAATTCCACACCGCCGTACTGCTGCCGCCACCGTCGAGAATCAGATTCCCAACCAAATTCGCAGTCGCGGCGGAAACCGTATAGGTGCCCGGAGCGATGACGCCGCCATTGCTAGCCTGGAACGCGTCCAGATCTCCTGCGGCAACCAAGGTGCCTGGCCCAGCGCCATTCACAGCGAGAATTGCGGCGTCAAGTTGGACCTGCGCGTTCTGCGCGAGTGCGGTATTTGGTTGTAACGATCCGGACGTGAAAACGTACCCCCCGCCGACCGAGGCATTTGGGGCGGAACCCAGGTTTCCGCCGATGGTGCTGGTGGCGACATTGGTCACCCCTGTGGCACCCAAGACGGCAAAGCTCGCCAGATCCGAACCCAGTATCGGCACGGCCAATCCCTGGGCGGGGACGTACGCAACTGCGACCAACAACGGTATTGCCAATTTCATCGCGTTCATTTTCATTTTCCTTGTGGTTCAGCTTTAGCCCAAGCTGGTAGAGGTGGGTCAGGCTGGCCGGAAAAGCAAACGCGCCAAGTGCTGTGGCGAACGGAACCGATGACGGCCGATGATCGCAATTAACGAAGCACGAAACATGCCGAGGCGGGACTATCGTGATGAATCAACGGCTTGCAAAACCAAGCGCGTTCACTCGAAGGGTAGTGTGTAAGGGATCCTGTACGGGGGTCGCAGTATCTAGCCGGATTATCGGTGCCTGAAACCCCGCCGGAGCTGCGTTAGTTCAACGAAATCAGCTAGATAGCAGCGAGTTGCACAAGCATGAGTGAGTGTAAGTTTTCCCGACACTGGAATGGCCTGGTGCCTGGTCATGTAAGTGCTCGCGTCAACGATCGCACTGAACCACGATGCCCGCAGAAGTGGCGACATATTGCCCAAGCACCAGCTTCAAATGAGGCTCCTGGGAATAGGGCGGCACATCGACGTGAAAATCCAATAGTGGTTGTCCGGAGCCACGATGAACGGCTTCACGAGATGCCCGCGATCACGCAAACGCTGCACCAATTCATCGATATCCCGGCGTCGATAAATGACGGTGACGCCGGTCTCGACCGTCTCGTGGTCGGAGGAAAGGTTAAATTCCGTCGTATGCACCGCAACGCCACCTACGCGCAAGGTTTTTTCCACGGCGTTGATTACGAACTGGTGCCGGCTTCCAGGTCGCCCAAGTGCTCGAAGCAGCAGGACGACTAGTTGAAGTCGAACCCGGCAAGCTCGGGTTGAATATTGCTCATGTCGCAGGCCTGAAAGGAAACATTGGAATCGAATACGTCGCCATCGACAATATCGGTGTAGCGGATTGATGTCAGGGCCTCGATGTGCTGACCGGAGACATTCCATCCCCACTTTTCGCTGACCCCCGAAAATAAACCGGTCAGGGTGAAAAGTTTCGCAAAACAATTGACGCTGGCCCCTTATGGCCCTTTATCACACAGCCAGATTCAACCCAGCAACCGTTGTGCCAATAACGTCGGCATATCACGCCTGCCATCGGCAACGAGCATGACAGTGACAAACTTTTCCGCCATCTGATAGATCAACCGATACGGCTTAAAAAATATTTGACGAAATTCGCGGTTGCCAAATGCTAGCAGCTCTTTCGGAAAGTTGCCCTTGTCGGGAAGCGTGGTGAGTGAACCTACCGTGTCCAGTATTTTGCCGATGACATATTGGGCGCGCTCCGGCGAATCGTGTTCCGCAATGTAGTCGGCGATGGCTTCAAGGTCATGCTCTGCATCAGCAGACCACCTGACAACATAGTTCATCCGGCAACTTTTTTGCCCGTCGCTGATTTGGATTTCAGTCTGGC
>JAYSZS010000474.1:0-2801 GCA_043737935.1 Propionivibrio sp.
ATCAGGTAGGAGGCGGGGTCACCCCCGCCGTCCTCCCACACCACCGGACGTGCGGTTCCGCATCCGGCGGTTCATGCAAGACACTGGAGTCGGCGCATCGTATCGAGCAGCGACACCAGACCTAAACGATCAAAGTAGGACTTGGGGAAGGCTTGGTTCATGTGGCTCGCGCCGCTGTTCCACCACGGCCCGCGTTGATTGCAGGCCGAGCGCCATGCCCGCTCTTCCTTGAGTCCCGCCTTCATCAGGTGGATGGCACGAGTGTAAGGACGTTTCCACTGCCGCCATAGAATGCAGCGCAGTTTGTGCCTGATCCAGCCATCCAACTCTTCCAGTGCCTTCTTGGTCTCGGACAGCCGAAAGTAGGCCATCCAGCCGCGCAGGATCGGGTTGAGTTCGTCGATAGTCGCAGTCAGGCTGCGTCCCCTCGAGCCGTCGAGCACTTCCCGCACGCGATTTTCCAGCCGTTGATAACTGGCTGGCGCGATGCGTAGCCTCGGGGCCTGGTGCCATGTCAGGCTGTAGCCCAGAAACTTCCTCTGCCACGGAGGCGCGACCGCGCTCTTGGCCACATTGACCGTGAGCTTGAGCGTGTCCGCCAGAAACTGGCTGATGCTCGCCATGACCCGCTCCCCAGCCGCCTTGCTTCGGACGTAGATGTTGCAGTCGTCGGCATAGCGACAGAAGGCGTGGCCTCGGCGTTCCAGTTCCCGATCCAGTTCCGTCAGCAGGATGTTCGATAGCAGTGGACTCAGCGGACCGCCTTGCGGCGCGCCCTCCGTCCTCGGGGTAACGATCCCGTCTGCCATCATGCCCGCTTCGAGGTACCGGCGGATGAGGCGAAGTAGTCGCCCGTCACCGATCTTCGTCGACAGTTGCGTCATCAAGAGGTCGTGATTGACTCGGTCGAAGAATTTCTCCACGTCCAGGTCAACCACCAACCGGCGGCCTTCGGCGACATATTGCTGGGCCGCCGTGACCGCTTGATGGGCGTTCCTTCCCGGTCGGAAACCATAACTCGATTCGGAGAAGTCGGCCTCGAAGATCGGCGAGAGCGCCTGATGCAACGCTTGCTGGATCATTCGATCCGTAAGCGTGGGGATGCCGAGTGTCCTCACCCCGCCTTGCGGCTTCGGTATATCCACCCGGCGCACCGGCTGGGGAATGTACTTCCCGGCCAGCAGTTTGGCCTTGATCGTCGGCCAGTATTGCTTCAAGTGGTCTTTGAACTCGGCAATGCCAATACCATCGACTCCGGCCGCGCCTTTGTTTTCAACCACCCGTTGATACGCAAGTTTCAGGTTGCCGCGTTCGCACACCGCTTCCATCAGTTCGCTTGCCTGCTTCAACTCCGCTTTCGTCCGCAGATGGTTCGCCGCTTCCGCCTCAGCATGCATAGCAGTCCCCTCCGAATTCCGTCCGGATGCTTCCGCTTGCACCCCGCCTTGCCGGCGGGCTTCTGCCTTCATTGACTTCATCGTGATACCACCGCCTACTCGCGTTCTCTCATGTTCGGCCCTTCAGCCCGTACTGGCACCTACTATGGCCTCTGCTGACTTCTGCATGGGCATCCCGACACCTCTCGATGTCGGTAGCACAGAGGTCGCCCTCGGCACCCTTGCAGATCTCCCCGGGTATTGCGCACCCACCTTCACGCTTATGCCTGTCGGATCTACGTCATCGCGTTCTGTGCAAGTACTGGGCTTTGATGATAATTGCCACCTCACCCCGCTATGCCGCCTAATCCGCTTCCTGTTCGTCAGGCCAGCGCTTTGCCTTCGGCTTCCTTCAGATTCGCAGTCGCCCGCGACACCCTTGCCGTTCGGCTACCACTTCCCCTTGCCGGGTGTGGAGAGGACTTTCACCTCCAAGTAAGTGCGCCCTGCCGGGCGCACAACAAAAAAGGGCCGCACTCGTGCGGCCCTTTTCATTGAATCTAGATGGCACCTATCGCTTGACCAGCAGATAGACGATACCGGCCACCAGCACAATCAACGGTAGTGCCAACCAGGCAGGCGGGTTGGTCGCGGGCGGCGCAGCGGGCATCACTTTTCGGCCCGTCAGCATCGGCATGATCAGATTCGTCTTTTTCCTGAAAAAATAGAATGCAATCGCAGCGATGTGCAGACTCACCAGCCCCACAATGAGCCAGGAATTGAGTTTGTGCAGCCTGGTGAGTGCGTCGCTCACTTCCTTGCCCACCAGGCTCGCGTACGGTCCCTCGAGCATGATGTCGTCGTTGGCAAACAAACCTGAACCCGCCTGAAACGCGAGCACAGCCAACATGGCAAGCACACTCAGGGCGCCAAGCGGATTGTGACCGGCGCTTTCACCCGATTTGCCGCGAATATAGTCCAAGATGGCCTTCGGGCCGCGCACAAAATTAGCAAAGCGCGCGTGATAACCGCCAACAAAACCCCAAAGCAGGCGAAACACAATCAGGCCGATCACCAGAAACCCGGCGCGCTTGTGCCACTCCAGCCAATTCCCGCCCAGTTTGCCAGTGACAAACAAGGTGATCACGGCCAACACCAGCACCCAGTGGAATACACGAATCGGCCAATCCCAAACCTGTTGCGAGCTTGGCGCGCGACCGTCGACTTCGGTCACTTCACAGGATCCAATCGAATCAGTTCGCCTTTGGATGAATCCGTGAGCAAATAGAGATTGCCGTCCGGGCCTTCGCGAACATCGCGGATACGCCCCAGCTTGCCGTCGAACAAATCTTCCTGTTTGGTGATCTTGTCGCCATCCAGCGTGAGGCGCACGAGCTTTTGCTTGGCGAGAGCGCCTACAAATAA
>JAYSZS010000475.1:0-2796 GCA_043737935.1 Propionivibrio sp.
ACTTCGACATGGCGTCCTATGACCGTTATTTCGCCGGTGAACTGGAAGAATTCGACTATCCGGAAGATGCAATCAAGGCATCATTGCAGCATTTGCCGAATTTCGGCTGAAGCAAAGGAAGACCCGTCGTATGCGCGCCTTTGTATTCCTTTTGATACTGGTCAACCTGTTGTTTCTGGCGTGGTCGCAGGGCTATCTCGGTTCCTCGTCGAATCCCGATTCCTTGCGTGTGCAGCAGCAACTGCTGGCCGATCAGATCCGGGTGGTGGCACGCGACGAAGCGCCAGCAGCAACGGTCAAGCCTGAAATGGCTTTAAAGACCGATGAAACGAAACCCGTACAGGCCTGCATCCTGGTCGTCGATTTGCCGATCGCGAAAATCTTCCGCCTGGAAAGTCTGCTGGCCGAAAAATGGTCGACATTCAAGGCAGAGCGCACCAAGATCACGGGCAGTGCGAGCTACTGGGTCTATATTCCTCCATTAGCCAGCAAACAGGAGGCCGACAATAAAGCGGTCGAGCTGAAAAGACTCGGCGTTCCCGAGTTCTATGTCATGCAGGAGAGTGGGCCGAACAACCGGGCCATTTCATTGGGCTTGTTTTCGAGCCGGGAGGCGGCCACGGCGCATCTCGAAATGCTGCGTGCCAAGGGCGTCAAGTCCGCCCGGGTTGCCGAACGCAATGTCAAACCACTATCGGGCTCGCTCGAAATTAACGGGCCGGCAGCGCAGGCCGAAGCGCTGCGCCAGGCCCTTGCCGAAGCACTGCCGGGAAGCAAGCCGGGAGCCTGCACCACTCAGGCGACGACGGCGCAATGAGTTTCATCGTTGGCCTGACCGGCGGTATTGGCAGCGGCAAGAGTACGGTGGCCGAACTTTTTGCAAATCTCGGTGCGCAGGTCGTCGATACCGACGTCATCGCCCATGAGCTGACCGGGCGGCAGGGTGCAGCGATGCCGGAAATCGCGGCAGTGTTTGGCGATTCCGTAGTGCGTCCAGAAGGGGGGCTGGATCGTGCCGCGATGCGCCGCATGGTTTTTTTCGATCTCTCGGCCAGAACTCGGCTGCAGGATATTCTGCATCCAATGATCCGTCGCGAGAGCGAGGCGCGGTGCCTGTCTGCAAGCGGGGCGCCTTATGTGCTGCTGGTAGTGCCGCTGCTCCTTGAGTCTGACGGTTACCGGCAGCGGGTTGACCGAATTCTGGTGGTCGATTGCGACGAGGCGGTGCAGGTTTCTCGCGTCATGTCGCGCAGTGGCCTCACTGACGAAGAAGTCCGGGCGATCATGGCCACACAGGCTTCGCGGGCCGCACGACTGGCGGCTGCCAATGACGTTCTTGAAAATACCCAGGGCCGGGAAAATCTGGGCGAACGGATTGGCGCCCTGCATCGGCGCTATCTTGAACTTGCCAGCGCACGACTTGATGCAGATATACTTAACGCAGATTGTTGAGATTTTGCTGCAAATGCATCAGAATAATAGTAATTTTCTGCTTTCTGACCTGGCGGCGGCGTGATTACATACGAATATCCTTTCAATGAGCGCATACGCACGCTGCTGCGCCTTGAGGATTTGTTCGAAAAGGCGGTCTACTTTGTCGAGCAAGAGGGGCCGCGCGAGCATCATGTTGTCCTGTTGACTCTGTTCGAGATTCTCGAAGTGGCGGGTCGAGCCGACCTCAAGATGGATCTGATTCAGGAGCTTGAACGTCAACGCCAGTCCCTGCTCGTTTTTCGCAATAATCCGGAGATCTCCGAAGAGGCGCTTTCCGGTGCTCTCTACGAAATTGAACAATCATCTGCGGCGATGCTCGGCATGACCGGCAAGATTGGTCAGTATCTGCGCGATAACGACTGGTTGATGGGGATCAAGAATCGTGCAGCTATCCCGGGCGGTGTTTGCGAATTCGATTTGCCCTCTTACCACTACTGGCAGCATCAAACACCCGATGCGCGCCGCGAGGCGCTACTCGTTTGGTTCAGGCCTTTCATGCCCTTGCGCGGCGGTTTGGCTATCGTGCTCAGGCTATTGCGTAGTAGCGGACGTATGGAACATCAGGTTGCCGAAGGCGGCGCTTTCCAGTTGATGCTGGGTGGAATCGGCGCACAGATGGTGCGCGTTTCGCTCAACAAGCAGGTGGCGTTTGTTCCGGAAATCAGCGCCAACAAATATGCGTTGAATATCCGTTTTACCTGTCCCGACTACGACCATCGGTCGCCTCAAGCCGAGACCGATGTCGCGTTTGACATGCTCTTCTGTACTCTCTGAATTCAATGGGCGGGACTTTGGTGTGTTGCCCGCAATGCGGCGACGAGTCGGAATGGAGTGTAGTTAACGCCTTTCGTCCGTTCTGCTCGGAGCGCTGCAAACTGATTGATCTCGGCGCCTGGGCGTCCGAAGCCTATCGGGTGCCGATACAGGAAACGATTGATCCGCTGTCCGCATCCCCTCCCGTCGACTAGTTCATCAAGCTTTTCCTGCCTTTCATATCTCGGCCTAGTGGGCGTGGATTTGGTGCCGTTCCTCAATATGAAAGTTATCGGCCTGCCCGTTTCCCTCCCTTGCAGGGCGCATTCCGGCTTGGCAGCCGGAATCGCTCGATTGGTCCGGAGCACGCTCCGCGAATTCCCAATCTCGACCCCGACCTCGCATACCGAGGGCGCGGTGAGGTTCGAGAATCGCTGGCGCGACTTTCACGCTAAGGAAACGCTGATTTATTCCGAAGATCCTACAAATGCTTTTAGCATTTGTTAAAATAGCCTGTCAAAGTTATCGGAGAGCAATCGTGCAATCGAG
>JAYSZS010000476.1:0-2795 GCA_043737935.1 Propionivibrio sp.
GCGCTCGCTGAGTTACTCGACTACTTGCGGGGCGGGCGCTGGCGATGCTACCCAAAATGGTCACGGCGTCGCACTCCTCCTCCGCTAAAGCGTCGCCGCGCGTGGAGCCTTGAGACATGTTCAAGATTCAGCGGCTCGCTAGAGTCAAACTGAATTTTTGAGCATCATTAAAGACAAGGCATACCCATGAGCGACTATCTCTTTACCTCCGAATCCGTCTCCGAAGGCCACCCCGACAAGGTCGCAGATCAGATCTCGGATGCCATTCTTGACGCCATTTTCAAGCAGGATCCGCGCTCCCGGGTTGCTGCTGAAACGTTGTGCAACACCGGCCTCGTGGTGCTCGCGGGAGAAATCACTACCGACGCCCACGTTGACTACATACAGGTGGCGCGCGACACCATCAAACGCATCGGCTACGACAACACTGAGTACGGCATCGACTACAAAGGTTGTGCGGTCATGGTCTGCTATGACAAGCAGAGTCATGACATCGCACAGGGCGTCGACCATGCGTCGGACGACTACCTGAACACTGGTGCGGGCGACCAGGGGCTGATGTTCGGCTACGCCTGCGACGAAACACCAACCTTGATGCCGGCGCCCATTTATTACGCGCATCGTCTGGTCGAACGGCAAGCCATGTTGCGCAAAGACGGTCGTCTGCCGTTCCTGCGCCCCGACGCCAAATCGCAAGTCACACTGCGCTACGTCGACGGCAAACCGCACTCTATCGACACCGTTGTTTTGTCGAGCCAACATGCGCCCGAGATGAGCCTCGGCAACAAGATGACCGATGCGTTTTATGAGGCGATTCGCGAAGAGATTATCAAGCCGGTGCTGCCACAAGAATGGCTGACCAAAGACACCAGATATCTGATCAATCCGACCGGACGTTTCGTTATCGGCGGTCCGCAGGGTGACTGCGGCTTAACCGGTCGCAAAATCATCGTTGACACCTACGGCGGCGCGTGCCCGCACGGCGGCGGCGCGTTCTCGGGCAAAGACCCGAGCAAGGTGGATCGCTCGGCGGCCTACGCCGCGCGTTACGTCGCCAAAAATATCGTTGCTGCGGGTATCGCCAAGCAATGCCAGATCCAGGTAGCCTACGCTATCGGTGTGGCCAAACCAATGAACATCACGGTGTACACCGAAGGCACCGGCGTGATCTCCGACGAGAAGATCGAAGCGCTTGTCAATGAGCACTTCGACCTTCGTCCCAAGGGCATCATCAACATGCTGAATTTGATGCGACCTATCTACGAAAAAACCGCAGCCTACGGGCACTTTGGTCGCGATGAGCCGGAGTTCACTTGGGAAGCGACTGATAAGGCGGCGGTATTGCGCGCGGCGGCAGGGCTGTAGGGTGGGTTCATAACCCACCTCAATTATCCTCTCTCCCCTTGCGGGGTGTAGGCGGGGTTTCGGGTCGCATGCGACCCGCCGCCGGAACGGCGAGCGCATGGTTGCGCGAGTGCGGCCTGCAAGGCAGGGTTAGGGAGAGGGTCAGGCCTTGGAGGAACGCCAGTATCGCGGGCATGCCGACTACCTTTTTCGCCTGTGGGCGAGTCACTTTCTTCTGCTTCGCTGTACAGACCGGACACATGGTGGACAGGTGTGCGAGGACATAGTGGACACAATCTCTGACCGACCAGTTGGAGGCCCTATGCCCTGGAAGCCGCAAGACATCATGAGTATTCGAGAAGAGTTTGTCGTGTTGGCCAGTCGAGCTGATGCCAATCGACGCGAGCTGTGCCGACGCTTTGGTATCAGCCCCCAGACCGGCTACACCTGGCTTGAACGCTATGCAACACTTGGGCGTGAGGGGCTGGTGGATCAGTCGCGACGACCGCGGGCAAGCCCTGCGCGTACGGAATTCAGGCTTGAGCAAGCGGTCATAGAGCTGCGCAGCGAGCACCCAGCGTGGGGAGCGCGCAAGATTAGCCGTCGGCTGAAGGACTTGGATCGTGCGGTCCTCGCCCCGAGCACGGTGAACTCTATTCTCAATCGCCACAGCTTGATCACGCAAGCTGCCCGCGAGGCAAGCGCACCGTGGACACGCTTCGAGCGCGATAGCCCGAACGCCTTATGGCAGGGGGATTTCAAGGGCTACTTCAATCTGGCGCAACAGCGCTGCTCGCCGCTGACTCTTCTGGATGATCACTCCCGCTTTAATCTCGCGCTGGAGGCCTGCAGCGAGATCACCACGGCCACGGTGCAGGAGAAGATGCGCCGGGTGTTTGTCCGCTACGGCTTGCCGCTACAGATGAATTTCGACAACGGTACGCCGTGGGGCTCACCCAAACAACCCGGTCAGATCACCGAGCTTGGCGTGTGGCTAGTGCGTCTGGGGATTCGGGTAACCCACAGCAGACCGTATCACCCGCAGACCAACGGCAAGGATGAACGCTTTCATCGAACACTCAAAGCGGAGGTTCTCAATGCAGGCGGCTTTGACAGCTTTGCAGCCCTTCAGGTGAAGCTTGACCACTGGCGAGAGATCTACAACCACCAGCGACCACACGAGGCGCTACAGATGGCCACACCCATGACGCTACCAACCCAGTCCGCGCTGCCTGCCCGACAGACTGGCACCGATAGAGTACAGCCCCAATGATGAGATTCATCGGGTGGGTTGGGCTGGTGAGCTGCGCTTTCGGGGCCACAAGTACCGGCTGTCCACGGCGCTGATGGATCACAACGTGGCAGTACGAGCGCGAGTTGAAACCGACGGTGTGTTCGATGTGTTCTTCGCGCACCACCGATGCCTGCGCATTGATCTGCGCAATCCGGCA
>JAYSZS010000477.1:0-2791 GCA_043737935.1 Propionivibrio sp.
ACGCTCGTTTATTCGATAAAAACTGCTTTTGCTTCACAATGTCGTCCAAATTTTTTGCCGCCGCCTGGCTGCGATGACTTGTTCGGTGATTCCCTAGTAGTTTTGACCAAACTGGCTCCCGATTAATAATCAGCGACTCAAGATGACCCTACACTCTCTTAAATACAAGACGCAGCCTGATGATTCCCCTGCTGAAGGCACCCGGCGCATGATCGACGGCCAGGACCGGCGCCTGTTCAACCATACCGAACACGGGCTGAACATCCCTGGTGCCCGTCTAGGCGAGGCGCGGCAGAGCTATCAGGCCGAGACCGATCCCGCACGACGCCGGGTCAAGGCCGGCATGCTGGCCGGCGCGCTATTCAACCGATCGACCGACATTTTTAAAAAACTGGTCGAGTTGCAAGCCGATGGCGTCGAAATCCACAGCGATGACCCCTTGATGCGCGAATGTGGCCAATGCCTGCTCGACGCCATGGACCTGGGTCGCCACGTTCTGCACCGCAGTGGCGAGGAAGGCATCGACGAGTTGTGGGGTGAACCCTTCCGCGCTTTCACGATCCCGGTCGAAGATTATTTTGAAAGCCGCTACATCAAGATCGGCCAGAGCATGCGGGATATCAACCGTATCGCCGAGGTGATGGCGGCCAACTTCACGCTGATTCCCGCTTTTGTGCATGTCGAAGCGCCGATTCACGACTTTGTCCATCACGCCAAGGTCAAAACGGAAAACCTGCGCACCGACCCGAACATTTTCGATGTCTGGGCACAACTGGTCACCGCCGCCGAGCGGCTGGCCAGCTTTGCACCAGCTCCGCAGGCTTTACCTGACGGCAACGCGGCGCCAAGACATGGCATTGCTGACGGCATGCAACTGATTCACAGCGGTCGCAATCTGATTTTCAATATTGCCCGCGCCAGAACACCGATGCCCAAGAGCATGCGCGATTACATTAAACGTTGCGAAGCTTATCGGGCAAGCGGCCAGGCACCGTTAACCCCGGCGCACCTGCCGCTGTAAGTGACGTAGGCCGAGGCACCCCCTGGGCGCTGAGCAACGCCCTGCTCAACTTTCACTTGGCCGGCTTGGACAGCGCCGCGCTCGGCGGCGATCTGGCCTACCAGATCCACTTGCTGGTCACGTCAGAAACCGGAACCGCAATCGCCAAACTCATGCAACCCATCGGTCGGTGCTACGTGCACTTTATCAACCGCGCCTGTCGTCGAACCGGCAGTCTGTGGGAAGGGCGCTACTAATCCATCGTCATCGAGGCAGAAATCTCCTCATCTGCATGCGCTACATCGAACTCAACCCCATCCGCGCCTCCATGGCGCAAGACCCTGGCCAGTATTGCTGGAGCAGCTACCGATATAACGGACTGGACAGGCCGACCCGGGCATCACCCTCACCCGGTATTTCTTGCGCTTGATCGAAATGGCGCTGAAAGACAGGCCGCCTGCCGGGCAACGTTGCGCAGCGAACTCGAAGCGGAAGCGCTGGCCGACATCCGGCTTGACCTGTCACAGGGGCAGCCGCTGGGCCAGGGGCGTTTCAGTGACATGATTTGTGCGGTGTCGGGAATAAGACATACGCAAAAGCGAGCAGGGCAACCGGCAGGCAAAACGGTACAGCCCATCAATGATGGCGCGCAAAGCGATTTCGGATTCTGAAACGGTGAGGATAAATATGACTTTGAAGAAAAAAATGCATGCGAAGCTGATCTCCTTGGACCATCTTTTGTCCCATTGACTCGAAGCATCAGGTCGTTTAGTTTTAGCATCAACCACCGCCCGAACACCACGCCTAAGCTGTAGAACTCTTAACCCATTTAACCAGGAGAGCCCCGTGACGATGATTCAAATCCAGTTGCCCGACGACTTGGTGCAGGATGAACAAGCTGCTGGTTTGTTGACCCCCGACGCCATCGAGCGTTTGCTGCGCGAGCGCCTGAGAAGGCAGACCGGCGATGCCCTGCGTGGCATGTGGAATCGCATGCCACGCGAAGAACTGACGCCGGAGATCGCAGAAATGATCAATAAGGAAGTGCAGGCGGTGCGCTCAGAACGCCGCCAGCGGGCCGCGAACTGATGCGGCTTTAACTGGATACCAACGTGGTCATCGCGGGACTGTTATGGAGCGGACATCCGCGACACCTGATCTACCTGGCCATTGATGGCAGCGTGGATCTCACTAGCTGTCGGGCATTGATTGACGAACTGGCGCAGACACTCAACTACCCGAAGTTTTCGCAACGCATTGCTGCTCACTGTGCGACGACGCCTTCGGCGCTGACTGCCCGCTATAGCGCGCTGGTGACACTGGTCACGCCTTCTGACATGCCGCATGTCATCGCCAACGATACCGACGACGATCAGCTACTGGCCTGCGCCCTGGCCGCCAACGCGGATTTGATCGTTTCCGGCGACAAACATTTGCACAGCCTGGGCGGAACATACAAGGGAATTCGGATTGTTACGCCTGCCGAAACTGCAATCCTCGTGAAATCACCTGGCGACCAAGACAATCCTCTTTAGCCGCTAAAGAAGAACCCCCGGCAATCTGCTGCCATAACGAGAGAAGGGGAAAGGAAATCGAACTTGGCCCCAATGTCCCCGCAATGTCCATAGTCCGAACGGCTTATGTGTTCCAACGTGCTAGTACGAACGCCTGTAATCTGGCTGCGCTTAAATGGACTGAAGTTTAGACACTCGCGACCTCGGGTCGATGCCGAAGGCATCCCAGCGGCGCGAAAAATATTTTCAAAAAAATGCAAAAAAGACTTGACATGTC
>JAYSZS010000478.1:0-6593 GCA_043737935.1 Propionivibrio sp.
CGAAAAACTCAACGAGACCGAAACCGTCTTTCCCAGAACAAATCTCAGGCTAATCCTTGCACTGGGCTCAAATTAAATCCACGACATCAGGGTGTCTGAAGGGGGTTGGAAAGGAGCCGCAGACCGGCGATACATTCGGCATCGTCGGCAAGCTGCTCTTCGTCCATGTCGAGGCGGGCAAATAGCGCCCACCAGGCGGGCTTGGCTGCACGGCGATGAAAATCGAGTAGATGGGCCATCAATGCCCGCAACTTCTGCTCGCCGTTGCGCAGGTTGAGGTCTTCCGGGACGCCAACGAGAAGCCGCTCTTCTTAGGCCGCGAGGCGGGCTTCATGTTCATGTATCTTGTCGCTCTTCTCTGCCTTGGCATCCGCCAGCTCCGGGAGTTAATTCGTACCGGTCGTGGCAGGAGGATTCAGGCTGAGCAGCCATTCGTGCAGCAAGTAAGTTGAACGGCAGTCGTCCTCGTTGTAATCACGGATTTTGCGCAAGAGATCGTCGTCCCCTGTCTGACGCCATTTCTCGTAATAAACGATGCTGGCACCGGCATGGGTGACATCGCCTTCGCGCATGTCCATGTAGAAGGTTTCGAGGTTCTTGATCGAGTAACGTGGCTCGGAAATGCGGATGCCCTCGCGCACAACCTGATATAAATCGACGAACCTCCCTTGACGCAGAAACTGGTCTATTTCGGCCTCGCGGATGCCGTGCAGGCTCATCAACCGTTTCAATGCAGTGGTTTCATAATGAGCGTAGTGATAGATGTGGGCATAGGGAAATTTGTGCAGGCGGTCGGTGGCAAAATCGACGAAGTGCGCGAACGCCGACTTTTCCTGCTGGCGATCATGCGCCCAGAAATCGTGGAAGACCCAAACTCCCTTCTCGCGGGCATGGACGCCGAAAAGATATTCCAGGCCACCTTCGTACAGGGGATCGCCCTCCATGTCGAAAAACAGATCGCTCTCGTCAGGGGTGGCAGACGGTCAAATCCTGTTGTTCCGGCGGCATTGCGCGGCAGATGTTCGAGCTGGTTCTCGCCGGTTTTACGCTTCCTGTATTGCAACGCGGCCTGTGCCCGCAGCTTCGCCAAGGTCTCGTCCTGCATGCCGGGCACGCTCGCATCGGAGTGCAAGCAACCCAACTCGGCGAGTGTATGGATGCCGTGCCGACGCAGGCGTTTAATCTGCATCTTGCCCATATTGGCGACGCGATTCAGGTGGTCCTGATTTTCCCACTCTGCGGCACAACGTTCGCGCCAGTCGCAGAAACTGCAAGCGTCACACTTTTCGGGCACGGTGGGTGGCCGCTCATCGAGGAAAGTGTCGAAGCGTTGCCGAAGGCGCCGGTAATAATGCAGGTAGTCGCTAACGCGAGAACTACGCTCGGTGTGATTGCCGAGCACAAGATGCATTTTCTCTGGCTGGCTTTCCTGATCCGATGCCAGGAGTTCGGAATAATGGGCAAGCTGGATCATGAACTTCGGCGAGGGGCGGTGGGCCACCTTGGTGTCGGCCACTTCGTAGCTCCATGCTCCTAAGGACGATGGCTTGTCGACCCGCCGCAAAAAATCAGCGTAGCCCATGAAGGCACCTTGAGAGAGCGCTGCCTGGAATATGATGTCGGCTCCTTCGGCCATGGCTTTGCGGGTGACTGCCCGGTTTTGTGCAAAACTATCGGTGCTGGAAAGTTCGACCAGTCGCCCGCCACTGGCACGCAGCTTGTCAAGGTAAGCCGCCTCGTGGGCAAAACCCTTATCCTGAATCAGCATAACCTGCTCGTCTGGCTCGGCACGTTCAAGGGGCGCATCCAGGTCGATCAGATCGAGGGTGGTTTTATGATTACATGTGAGAAACGTTACCAAGTCCGACGCGGACGCGGTAAGTTTGCTTCCGGTTCGTTGCATCTTGCGACCTTTCGTTGTTTAAGCTTTTGCTTTTATCAACGAAGAGATGCTCGGGCAGCAAATCGTTGGGACTTCATGGATCGTAACGAGCGTAGATGGACTAGTCACCATTTATTTTAAAAATTAAAAATTAAATAGGTACATAAAATCATGTAGATAGGCACCAATGCCGCTTCGGCAGTCATGCGCATACGATTTTTTTCGCCTTCTGGGGCCACGAAGCGCGTTGATGAACAGGTGCCAAGACCACTATCAGGTTTCCAAACCAAAATCTCCGCCGACCTGCTTCACGCTTGGCAACGGTCATTCGTTGGTCGGAAGCTCGTATGTTTCCTGAGGGTCGGTTGCTGCCATCACAGGACTTGATGGGCCATCTCGTAGCTGATGCCCTGGGGTCATTTTGACTGTGTTGCCAACAACGATCCTGCAAATGGGCAAATAATGCTCAATACAAGCGTTCAGGTGTGGTTGGCCAGAAAACGATCCAGATGACCGGCAAAGGCTTGCCGTTCGCTTTGGCTCATCGGCGGTGGTCCGCCGGTCTGCACGCCGCTGGCGCGCAGGTTGTCCATGAAGTCGCGCATGTTGAGCAGTGGCCGGATGTTGGCGGTCGAAAACCATTCGCCGCGGTGGCTGAGGACGTGACCGCCTTTCTCGATGACTTCGGAGGCGAGCGGCAGGTCGCTGGTGATCACCAGATCGCCGGCAGTCAACCGCTTGACGATCTCGTTATCGGCGACATCGAAACCGTCCGGCACCTGCACGCTGCGAATGAAAGGCGAGGGCGGCACGTGGAGTGTCTGGTTGGCAACCAGCGTCAGTGAAATCCGGGTGCGTGTAGCCGCGGAAAAGAATCTCCTTGATAACCCTGGGGCAGGCATCGGCATCAACCCAGATGTGCATCAGATCAGCCCGCGTTGCTTGAGCTCGTCTTTCAGCCAGGCGTAGCAGATGGGGGCGGCCACCAGTCCGGCGAGGCCAAAAGCGCTTTCCATCACCAGCATGGCAGTGAGCAGTTCCCAGGCTCGGGCGCTGATCTGGGCGCCGACGATGCGCGCGTTGAGGAAGTATTCCAGCTTGTGAATGACAACGAGGTAGCCGAGCGACGATACCGCCACCAGCGGCGAGTGCGCCAGGCTGACGACGAAGATGATCGTATTGGAGATCAGGTTGCCGATCACCGGCAGCAGTCCGGCGATGAAGGTGACGACGATCATCGTCTTGGTGAGCGGCAGATTGACCCCGAACAGCGGCAATACGAGGGCCAGATAGAGGGCGGAAAACACGGTATTGATGGCCGAGATGCGGACCTGGGCAAAGACGATGCGGCGAAAGGCCTCGCCCAGCCGGAAAACGCGTTCGGCCAGCGCCCTGCTCAGCGGAGCGGTGCTGTCATTGGCGAAGGCTTCGCGCAGCGAAACCATGGCGCCGACCACCATGCCGATCAGCACGTGCGCCAGCTTGTGGCCGGTTTCCTTGCCGATCTGTTGCAGCTCGACCGCGTGTTCGCGCAGCCATTGGCCGATTTTTTCGCTGATACCTTCGGTACTGCTCGGCAGGAAATTGGCCAACCACTGCGGCAGCGTCGCGCGCGAACTTTCCAGAATATCGGCCATCTTGGCGAGCAAGGCCGGAAGGCTGCCGCCTTCGCTTTTCATGAAGCCCATGATGCCGAAGACCGCGGCCGTAACGACACCAACGACCAGCAGCACAACGAGGCCAACCGCCAGGCCTTTGGCGCGGCCGGTCGACAGATGCCGGACAAAGAGCGGATAAAGCGCTCGTACCAGCTCATAAACCAGCAAGCCGGCAATCAGCGCCGGCAGCAGGCGAAACTGAAGGACAAAGAAGATGCTTACTACGGCCAGGATCCAGGACGCATACTCGTGGGCGGTGGGGTTGGCGGGTTTATTCATTGGGCTTGGTCTCGGGTTGGCCGCTAAATTATTACTGAAGGCTGGCAGGTGCGCTGCATGGATTGCAGCCAGGCCAGAGCGCCAAGCCCTGCCGTATGGCCGCTGGAAAAACAGGCGGTGAGCAGGTAGCCGCCGGTCGGCGCTTCCCAGTCGAGCATTTCACCGGCGCAGAATACCCCCGGCAGACGGCGGATCATCAAATGTTGATCGAGCGCTTCGAACACCACACCGCCGGCGCTGCTGATCGCTTCATCGAGCGGGCGCGGCGCGATCAGGCGCAGCGGCAGCGCCTTGATCGAACCAGCCAGCCTATGCGCATCGGAAAAATCCTCACGCGCAATGCATTCGTGCAGCAGAGCCGTCTTGACGCCCCTGAGACCGAGGCGACTCTGCAGATGGCTGGATAGCGAACGCGAGCCGCGTGGACGCGCCACCTCGTCGATCACGCGCTGCATCGAGTGGGCGGGCAGCAGATCGAGCGTCAGCGTGACGCTGCCGGTCTGCTCTATGGTGTCGCGCAGCGGCGCCGAGAGGGCGTAGATCAGGCCGCCCTCAACGCCGTAATCGGTGATCATCAATTCGCCCGGCTGCCGATGCACGCCGCCTGCGGCATCGGTAAAGGACGCAACGACCGGTTTCACCGGCTGGCCGGCAAAGCGTTCGCGCAGGTGCTCGCTCCAGCCTGCGTCAAATCCGCAGTTGGACGGGCGCAGCGGAGCAACCGGAACGCCAGCCTGTTCGAGCAGGGCCACCCAGCGCCCGTCCGAACCGAGCTTTGCCCAACTGCCGCCGCCGAGCGCCAGAACAACGACATCGGCTGTGCTGCGCTGTTCGCCCTTCGAGGTATCAAAGTAAAGCGAGTAGATGCCGTTGGCCTGTAGTTCGATGGCGCACCAGCGATGGCGGACGTGAACGTTCACGCCCGCCTCACGCAAGCGATGCAGCCAGGTGCGCAGCAGCGGTGCGGCTTTCATGCCGGCGGGGAAGACCCGTCCGGACGACCCGACAAAGGTATCGATGCCCAGCCCGTGAATCCATTCGCACAAGGCCTCTGGCCCGAAGCCATCGAGCAGCGGCGCGATGCGGTCCTGACGTGTGCCGTAGCGAGCGCGGAATGCGGCGGTCGCTTCGGAGTGCGTGATGTTCATGCCGCCCTTGCCGGCCAGCAGGAACTTGCGGGCAACTGAAGGCATGGATTCAAAAAGATCGACGCGAACGTTGGCCGCCATGCCAGAACGGCTGATCACTTCGGCCGCCATCAAACCGGCCGGCCCGCCGCCGATAATGGCTACACGATTCCTGTTCTGCATAAATGCACTGAGAGGCTGTGAATTAATAAACACCTCCCAAGCCGTCATTCCGGCACAAGCCGGAATCCAGTACCTTCCTATGATATCCATCAAAACAGTCAGATAAACGAGCTGGACCCTGGCTTTCACCGGGGTGACGACCGTGAAAATAATGTCGTAATGATTTTTTCACAGACTCTCAGGCTGTCGTCAGGCGCGCCGAAGCGGCAATCCGTGAGGCCAGTCGGTGCAGACCGAGTGCGGGAAGCGCCGCTTGCAGACGCTCGGGTTGCGCGGTGGCGAGCAGGGTCAACTGGCTGTGGCCGAGAGCGCAAGCCCCGGACAGACGAACGCACTGGCGGGCGACGGCATCGGCGACGTCGACCAGCGTGGCCTGACCGGCAACGATGGCGACAAGCGCAGGCACCAGAAAGGCATAGTGCGTGCAGCCGAGTACGATCTGGTCGGCGCCGGCATCTAGGGTCGGGGTGAGATGGAGGCGGGCCGTTTCGGCAAAGCCGGAGTCATCGAGGTGCAGGGTTTCGACCCGGGTGGCCCAGCCGGGGCAGGGCAGGATGTCGACCTGAACCGTTCCGGCGTGCTGGTGGATGAGGCGGGAGAGCCGCTCGCTGCGTGCGGTTGCCGTGGTGGTCAGCACCGCGATGCGGCCACTTTTCGAAGCGGCCGCGGCTGGCTTGATGCCGGGCTCGACGCCGACCACCGGAATCTCGGGTAGCGTCTCGCGTAACGCGGCAACGGCGGTAGCGGTGGCCGTGTTGCAGGCGACAACGATCACCGTGCAGCCCTGATCGACAAGGTGATAGCCTATCTTCAGAACGCGCTGGCGGATGAAGATATCGTCCTTGTCGCCCCAGGGAACGTGCGCCGTGTCGGCGAGGTAAACGAGGTCGGCCTGCGGCAAGGCCTGGGCGATGGCCGCGAGTACCGAAAGACCGCCCAGACCGCTGTCGAAAACGCCAATCATGCGGCCAAGACCTTGATTTGCAGATAGCTCACAACGTGGGAATAAGGTAAAGGTGCTTCATGGGGCGTTATTTTATATGAATATCCGGATTTACCGGTGGCCGGATGAAGTTGTAACTACGCTTGTGCAATGCGGAATTGATAAATCATGCAACATCGATCGAGACTCCGCTTCAGACCGCCAAATATAATAAAGAAGGTCTGAGTACGGTCAGAGCGGAATTCTGGCAACGTCCACCAATGGATTGCACCGACACAACGAACTACGAATGATACAAAATTTCGCCGCTTCGATTGCCTTTGTTGAAGTGCTCGTGGTCGTCGATGCGATACGTTGGCGCATTTACCTGGGTCACTCCACACCAAACTGCGCAGCCCCTTATCTCAGCAAGTCCGCGAAGGCCGCCAGCTCCTTCGCCACCGCCTTCTGCATCGATTCCAAATGCTTCAAAGCCACTTGCTCTTTCTTCTGCTCAGCAACGAATTTCTCGCGTGCATCGA
>JAYSZS010000479.1:0-6586 GCA_043737935.1 Propionivibrio sp.
AGGCATTCCTGGTAGTCGTGACCTTGCTGATGCAACCACTTCTCGCATGTCGCACGTAAGGAGCGTACACGGGCCTGGTCCCACCATTTAACGCCTTGCCCGGCAATAAGTTCCAGATAACGATGGACCAGCGTTCCGATATTCGGTGCCAGATTCGATCCGGAGAGATAAACCGGCTCAGAGGCCGTAATTTCCTCGGCAATTAACGGCTTTACTTCGGACACCACAGGGCTCGGTAACTGATCCAGCCGCAGGCGTTGAAGTTGAGGAACAAACTTCGATAGTTCGAGGCGAGGCTGGTCAAGGCATTCCGTATTTTGAAGCGCAAGATCTTCCAGCTTTTTCTTGATTGCCAGGTTGTAGCATTCGGATACTGCCGGCCACAAGATACGCAAGGGCGTACCTTTTGTAGTTGCCGACTTCTCTGCCAGCTCGTATTGACCGGTCTTCTTGCTTAACGAAGCCTTGGCAATCCCCAGGAGATGCAGTGACCGGATCGCACGGGTGGTGGCCACATAGAGGACACGCCGATTTTCCTGATCGACTCGTGTTTTCTCGAGTGCATTGATGTAAATGCGGATCGCTTCACTGTTACTTGCAGCGAATTCCTCAACACTTTCTTCTCCTGTACAGCTTTCTTCCTCCGGACGTTTGTAGGGTGCGACAACGAGGTGCTTATTGCCTTCATCGTCGTGCGTCCCTTCCCATACCAAGAGCTTTTCTCCGTTTCGACCTGTTTTTCGATGCAGGCCGGGAAGAATGACCGTATCGAACTCCAGCCCTTTCGATTTATGCACGGTCATGAACTTGAGTTTGCCGGCATTCTTGTCCGTACTCGGCGCAGCGAAAAGATCCCTGATCTCGGCTTCAAGCCGGTCAAGATCAAAACGGCCGCTGGCATCGAGCTTGTCGAGCAAGCGGAAGAAGGCATTGACATCCTCGACATCGGACTCCGAGCCAATGCAGAGATTGCCGCCCAGACACAGCCAGACCCCCTCGACCTGACGGCGTAGCGATTGCCGTCCAGGTTTCTCGATGACATCGCGAAGTGCTGCACACGCATGTTGAAGTCGAATTTGCCCGTCGCGGCTGATCGCAGCAATGCGCGTCTGATCGCGCATCAGCGACCAAATCGTGGGCAAGGTGGAGCGACGCGGCAAACCGTCTTCATCGACGCTTTCTGGCTTGGCAAGCTGAAAAAGATCGGCCAGGGTCAGCCCGCACCAGGGTGCGCGCAGGATGGCGAGCCAATTCACTCGGTCGCCGCGATGGCAGAGCGCACGCGTTAGCGCCAGTAAATCCTGTATCGGCTGACGAGCCGACAGGCTTTCGATTTCAACCGCTTCATAACGCAGTGTCGGGTGGCTGCGCCGGATTTCGGTCACCAGGGGTGTCAGGTGGTTGCGGGCGCGAATGAGGACAGCGATATTGCGAGTACTATCCACCGACCACTCGGCTTCGACGATATCGAGAATTGCCCTGGCCTCCAGCTCGTCGCCATCCTCGGGTTGATCCGTTTCTTCTTCGACCACATCGTCATCGGCACTGTGACCGAGATGATTCCTGGCGTTCACCTCCCTCTCGGCATCGCCGTCTGCGCTCTTCCTGACGCCAACAATGATCGGATGAACGAAGATCCCACTCTCCACCCCGACTTGGGGATCGGACTTGGTAAAGATGGCGTGGGAGTAAGGCACCATGCCGCGCTCAGGATCGGCCAACTCGGGAAAGATGTTCTTGAACGTGCCATTGATCCATTCAACGACCTTCGGGAGCGAGCGGTTATTGCGGTAAAGCGTGAGTGGCTGGAGGCTGATCCCGCCAATACCCCGCGTCCATGCCCGAAGGAATAGTCCTACATCCGCCTTGCGGAAGCGATAAATGGACTGCATCGGATCGCCGACCACAAAAAGGGTTCGGGCATCCTGCGGCGTCCATCCCGCCGTCAGTTTTTCCAGCAGCTTGATCTGGTGGTCGTTCGTATCCTGAAACTCATCGACCAGCAAGTGACGCAATTCATAATCGAGCTGGAGTGCAAGATCGCTCAGTGCTTCCGCATCGCCAAGCGCCCTCAGCGCATGGTCAGCCACTTGAACAAAATCTGTCTCTCCTGCTTCCTGGAACACGCCCCATAAACGGCCATAAGCGTTGATCAGGACGTCGACGAATGTTTCGATCGCCTCAAGATCCGACGCCTCGTAGAGCGGAGCAGGGCAGAGGGTTAACCCGCGCAGGACAGCGGTGGCTTTTTCGTTGGTCTGGAGATAGTCGCTGGCCGCCTTCAGCGCCGCTTTGTGCGCCTTGAACAGTTGGGCGTCTGGAGCCTCTTTGGCCTCGGGGAATCCGACGTTCTTGCCGAATGCCTTGATTGGCGTGCCGCTTCCCTTTGCGGTGAGGAGCAGTCGGGCCAGCGCTTGCCACCGCTTGAGGTCCTCGGACGAACGGGTCAGTGGTTCCGCCCAATCGCGCAGATGTACCCTCGGCGAGTCCGGAGCCGCGAAATCGGCCACATAACGCGCTGCGGCCATCAATTCCGGCGATTGAATGTCGGCCAACCATTGCGCCGCATCGCAAAGATCACGCTCAACGAGGCGCTGCAAACTCGCGCTTAGGTCTGCGCGCAACCGGGCGCGCAATGCGGCATCATCCCCCGTCCGCAAATCGCCAACATGGGGTAACCACTGGTCGCGGAATGACAGCATGGCGACCAGCAGCTTTTGCAGTTTTCCCACATCGTTGTCGAGATAGGCCAGTGCCCTGGCCACCGCAGCGACGCCCTCAACCGCTTCAACCGTTTGCTTCGCGGCCTCTTCATAGTGAATTGCCGGTTTTTCGGCAACGGAAGGCGTACCGCCAAAGTGGCTCAAGTAAGGCATTTGCCGGACCAGGCTGGCACATAACGAATCGATAGTGGTAATTCGCAAACGATCCGGGCTCTTGAGCAGCCCCCAGCCATGCTTTCGATCGGCGTGCATCGCTGCCGTTGCCAGTTTCCACGTCTGGCGTTCATGACCGATCGTGGGCTCCGGCTCCGCTGCCAGCTCAAGACGCCTTAGAATCCGGTTGCGCATTTCTGCAGCCGCTTTGCGCGTGAAGGTAATGGCAACGATTTGCTCGGGGGTCTCTACAGTCGTCAGCAAGCCAAGATAACGCTGGGTCAGCAGCTCTGTCTTTCCCGCCCCGGCAGGCGCCTGGACAATAAATGACTGGCTTAAGTCGAGCGCCTTGAGCCTGTTGCCGGCGTCCTGCCGTTTCAGGGACTCATCGGCAAGCCTGACCTGCCAAGCCGTCCCCGCCGGCGAATGATCGATCATGTCATCGGCGTCCCGGCTCATGGCTGCACCTCACGGCATTTCTCGAACTGGATTTTTCTTTCTGTCAGCCGGAGCAAGGGCAGCACATCGCAATAGGTCAGTAATTTTTCGTCTTCAAAGCGCACCGCGGCCTCCCCGCACTGAATTTCGTCGGCAATGCTTTCAAGCCGAGCCCGCCATGAATCGAGCAACGCTTGCCATTCATCGACGAGAACTTCTGTGTCTTCGACCATTGCATCGTCGGGCATCGCAGTGGCACCCGGTGCATCCGCATTGTGCAAAACGCCCCATTCAATCGCCTCATCATCGGTGCCGGGCGGGGGCGGGCGAATACCTGTGGCACCGGGCAATACGCCGCCCTCGGCACCGACCCCAATAAATTGACATTTCCGCAGGCGAACCTTGGCGAAGGCGACAGCGGCTAGCGCCGGCTCTTCGGGGCGGGCGAGCACAACGGCAGCGTAGAGCGGCAATTGCGGCTCGCTTATACGCCGGTCGCCGAACCAGCTCTTCGTATCCACTGTGCTGCCGGTCTTGTAATCCAACACGATGCGCCGGCCATCGACGATCAATTCATCGACACGGTCGATCACCAGGTTGATGCGCAATTGACCCAAAGAAACCGTATGTTTCTCCTCACAAGCCACCACCCGGAAGGGTTGCCGTTGATTGAGGTTTGCTGGATCGTTTCTTTCTACAGTGAGCCATTCCAGGCAAAGCCGCTGCAGTCTATTGGCTTCTAGTTTGCGGAAGGTAGCGGCCAATTTCTCGCCCTGCGCAGCCTCGAATTGGGTCAGCGCACATTCGGCGGCAGTGGCCACCGTTGCTTGAAGTGCTTGTCCACTGAGTTCGTTCAAACTTGCCGAGTCCTTGACTCCCGTCCAGAACACTTCAAGCATGGAGTGCACCATTGTGCCGCGCCGGCTGGCATCGAGACCCTCGCTGGGCGTTTCCAGTTTCCTGGCGCCCAACCGGTAACGATAGAACGCCCAGGCGGGGCAAATCGCCTGAGCCTTGAGCAGGCCGCAGCCACCTGAAACCTGCTCCTCTTCGGCCAAGGCCGGAGCCTGATGATCGTCAAGCCTTTCGAAAGCTCTTGCTTCATGGTTATCAACGGCAACATGCCGGAAAAACTCGAAAGCCAGAGTCATATCCGGTGAGGTTTCCATCCCGAGCAGATCGGCGATCAAGGGGCTGGCGCGCAAGTCGCGTTCGCCCTCCTTTTCTGCGTAGCTGAAGGTGATGTTGGGCGCACTATGCAGCAGGCGCTCATGAATGCTGCGAGCAAATTCCGTTTGTACTTCTGCTGACGCCCCCGGAGTTCCCTGACGGCGCTGCACTTCGGCTGAAAGCAAGGGGTTCGGGCGCGCAGGGGGTGGCCAGTGCTGATCGTTCATCCCCATGACCCAAAGCGCGTCAAACTCCGCGCCCTTGGCCTCAAGCAGGCCAAGCACCTGCACCGCCGGCTGACCAAGCGTCTCGGGCTGGAATATCTTCTCTTTACAAAGCCGCGCCAACTCGCTGGTCGCCGTAGCTATATTGATATTGCCAAGAAAAACATCCAGCTCGGCAAACGCCGCGAGCACATCAAAAAAAGCCGCACGCGTCTGAAATTCGGTGGACGATAGTTTGCGCTCGCCGGGCCAGCCCAGCTGGCCAAGGGTTTCACGAAAACCAATGCCCCACGCGCTGGGCTTCCTGGGCCTGGCAAGCGTCAACTGTGCCTGCTTAAGCACACCAAGGTGATGGAGCAGCTTGCCATTTCCCTCCGTATCAAGTGTTTTTGCTACGCGCAGGAGGGTGTCGATAGTGAGCGTCTGCCCGGGTCTTTCACGCAATTTGGCATCGACCAGCGCACGTAAATCCGCTTCGGTCTGATCCGCCGACCAATACGGCATGCGCAGCAGATCGCCAAACTCCATCAGCGGGATCCCCTGCGGACGTCCCAATACTCGCAATAACGCCAGAGCCGCGCGAACCATTTCATGGCGGGTCAGCGGCAGACCCAGCGACACGTTGTAGCGCCCGGGCGGAGAATCATCGGCCCGAACAAGTGCGGCGGGAGCAAGCGCCTCGTCCAGAACGGGAACAAGGATTGTACGACGCACTTCGAGATCGGCCACCACCACGCCGATGCGCGCATCGGGCTTAGCCCCCAGAATTTTCCTTGCCCATGCGGCAGCAGCCCGGCATTCCGCGTTGGCATCGTCGCATTTGTTGACGCGTACGGTACTGGTCAGGTCGATCGATAATTCAAGATTCGATATGTCCACCCCCCGTTTTACCAATACCGTCTGCAACTCGTTCAAGTGCGGTGACAAGGTATCAAAGCCGGCAAATACGGCGCGAGACGGCAATATCCCGGCACCGCTTTCAATCCAGCCCAATACCCGTTTTTGGTAGGCCGGAACATCAACCCAGCCATTCTTCTGGCAGGTGCCATGAAAGCGTTTGCGCCAGCCGATAAATTGCTGAGTTTCCTCCGATCCGGAGTCTTCAGACAGGCTCAGATGCCAGGTGTTGATCAGCGCATTCGCTTCGCTCGAAGTTCTGGCCAGACTATGCAGATCGAACAGCGGCAGGGCTGGATTCTCACCGCCGGCAGCCTCGATGGACTGTTTCCAGACTAGGCACTCCTGAAAGGGAGACAACACCCGGTAGGGGATCTGGGCGACAGGCACTTCGCCCAAGAGTGAAATTTGCTCGCCAATGCGGCTTATCCAGACGTCGACGGTAGTCGCCTGTGGCGTGGGCCAGATCAACGCTCCATCTTTGATTTTAGTTTGGCCGTAAGTGACTCTGATATTTCGTGCCAGTCGATTAGTGGCACAAAGAATCACCGTCTTGTCTTCGGAAAACACCTTTTCACTTTCAGACTTCATCATGTTGACGCGTTCCTTTGCGATTGCCAAATACGCAAGTTTTCTTAACTCGTTTTGCGGCGTTGCCTTGATCACTGATTGAAATCAAGGCGTTCCTAGGCGATGCCCCTAACGACTACTTTGCGCTGCTCTTTTATATTTTCTCGTGGCATTTTTCATTTGATCGAAGTTTTTCTCTATCCTGGCTAACGACGAAACTGGAGTAGGTTTGTAATGGGCCCGTTAGCCTGATGTTACCTACCCCTATGACTTTGGAATCAGCAGTGATAATCAGCGAATCCGGTTGAGCCTCACCTAAGGAAACGCTGAACAATTCAAGTTGGCCGAGCACTCGGCGGCTTTTTTTGCTAAAAATTTATGAAACCATTTTTTTCTGTGAGTGATCAGGCT
>JAYSZS010000480.1:0-2780 GCA_043737935.1 Propionivibrio sp.
AACATCGTCGGTGTGCCTTTGACGGTCTGGCCCAGCAGGTCGTCGCGCACGATGACAATCGTCAGGCCGGCCGGGCCGACGTTCTTTTGCGCACCGAAATAAATCAGGCCGAACTTCGAGACGTCAATCGGGCGCGACATGATAGTCGATGACATGTCGGCCACCAACGGCACACTGCCCGTCTCTGGGGTCCAGAAGATTTCCACGCCGCCGATCGTCTCGTTCGGTGTGTAATGCAGGTAGGCCGCGTCCGGGTCGAGCTTCCAGGTGTTTTGAGCTGGAGCGTAGGAGAAGTTCTTGTCTTCCGACGAGGCCACGACGTTGACTTGCCCGTATTTCCTGGCTTCCTTGATCGCCTTCTTTGACCACTCGCCGGTGTTCAGGTAATCGGCCGATGTCTTGCCGCGCAGCAGGTTCATCGGCACCATGGCGAACTGGCTGGACGCACCGCCTTGCAGGAACAGCACCTTGTAGCTGGCCGGGATACCCATCAATTCGCGCAGATCGGCCTCGGCCTCGGCCTGGATGGCCATGTATTCCTTGCCGCGATGCGACATCTCCATGACCGACATGCCGCAACCATGCCAATTGACGAGTTCGTCACGCGCCAGTTCAAGTACCTCACGCGGTAAAGCGGCGGGTCCGGCGCTGAAATTGAAAATACGTTCCATGGGGAAGTGATCCTTTCTTTCGGATAATTGGCTGGAGGGAATGGTGCTGGTCAGGCCTTGCGGATAGATATTCTTTGTATCTTTCATCCTCTGACGTGCGATTGTCTGACCCTGCATTTTAGCGAAATTGACCGCAGATGGGGGAATGGGCCGAAGCAGAAGACAAAAACACCTCCAGCACCGACGATCCTTACAACAATCCTGTTTCTTCTACACGTCTAACGAATTCCATAATTTGGAAAGGATGGGTGAAACCCCCTGTAAAGCGACGTAAGTAAATAAACAAATCGACTCGGACCGTCCTTGGTCGGTCTGATGATGTAGTCCCATTGGCCATGAATTTTTATTTCGCCCCACGTAGATACGCTTCATTACTTGATCGGTAACCTTGCGTCCCGTTGGATATTTCCGACGATCCCAGGGGGGTCAGGGCGTGCGCTGCCGGTGGCCGAACGCCTGCTTGCTGCCGGGCCCTTGAGGCGTTTCTTCAACCCGGCGTACTATCGACGGGCGTGGAACGAAGTCGAACTAACGAGTGGCGAGGGTGATTTGCGGCGCATCGACCGTCTCGTTGAACTGGATTTCGCCTTCTGGGTGCTCGATTACAAGAGTTCGTGAAGCGACAGCGCACGCCTTGCCGACGACCAGGCGCAGGTCGCCGCCTATTGCCTGGCCGTGTCGGGCGTCTTTCCCGGAAGCCTGTTCCGCGTGCTCCTGATATTTCCCGATGCATCTTTCCATGAAGTGTGCTGATTTGCCCGTGATCGGATAAACGACACGGTCAATTTGTTCTAGCTTAACTCATTGAAATACCGTCATTCCGGGCTTGGCCCGGAATCCAGTTCGTTGATCAAATCTTTCTTTTAACCTCTTGATCAGATAGACGAATCTGGATTCCGGCTTTCGCCGGAATGACTGAGGTTTGTTAGAACAAATTTACCCTGACATAAACGATGACACGGCTTCCATAAACCAGCGGGATGGAATAGCATCTCAACAAGTTGAAGGCATGGCTACATTTTTGAACGCTGTTTTTAGGGTGGGCGAGGCAGTATTGGATTACATGATGTTAATTCGGGGTATAACAAGTGGACAAGATTTGGCTACAGAGTTATCAGCAGGGCGTGCCTGCCGAGATTGAGCTGGGCGAGTTCGAGTCACTCGGCGAGATGCTCGAGAAGAGTGTTTCGCTGTATCGCGAGCGCATCGCCTACATCAATATGGGTGTTGAAATCAGCTATGGCGAACTGGACAAGCTGACGCGCGATTTTGCGGCCTATTTGCAGTCGATCCTCAAACTGCCAAAGGGTTCACGTGTTGCGATCATGATGCCCAATGTGCTGCAGTATCCGATCTGCATGCTCGGTGCCTTGCGTGCCGGTTATGCGGTGGTGAACTGCAATCCGCTGTACACACCGCGAGAACTTGAGCATCAACTCAAGGACTCGGGCGCCGAAACGATCGTCATACTGGAAAATTTTGCCCACACGCTGGAACAGGTGATCGACAAGACCGCCGTCAAGAATGTGGTCATGGCGCGGCTTGGCGACATGCTCGGCGTACCGAAGGGCAGCATTGTCAATTTCGTCGTCAAGTACGTCAAGAAAATGGTACCGGCATGGAGCCTGCCGAGCCACGTCGATTTTGGCAAGACGCTGTCAAAAGGCGCCGCTAGCGATTTCAAACCGGTCCTGGTGACGCAGGAGGATCTTGCCTTTCTGCAATATACCGGCGGCACTACGGGACTTTCCAAGGGCGCGATGCTGACGCACCGGAATATTCTGGCCAACCTGGCGCAGGCTTATGCCTGGATCAAGCCGGCCGTTGTCGAGGGCGGCGAGCTGATTGTCACGGCTTTGCCTCTCTACCATATCTTCGCGCTGACGGCGAACTGCTTTGCCTTCATCAGGATCGGTGCCAGCAATCTGCTGATTACCAATCCGCGAGACATCCCGGCGTTTACCGCCGAGTTGGCCAAATATCCGTTTACCGTAATCACCGGAGTCAACACGCTATTCAATGCGCTGCTCAACAATGATGAATTCATTGCGCTCGATTTCAGCAAAATGAAGCTTGCGCTGGGTGGCGGCATGGCCGTGCAGCGGGCGG
>JAYSZS010000481.1:0-2776 GCA_043737935.1 Propionivibrio sp.
CTTGATATTTGGCTTCTGTCGTCGCCATGTCGCTCATGACCCTACGATAGAAGATTCACAAAAATTGTTCAAGTTATTTTTGCTCGATCGCTTAAAGCCCGTTAGCCGCTCCGTTCTGTCACGCCTCGTCCTCCCGCCAGACCTCGCGCATGGTGACGAATTCCTCGGCAGCACTGGGGTGAATACCGATGGTCGTATCAAAGACGGCTTTGGTGGCCCCCGCTCTTAGGGCGATGGCGATGCCCTGCATGATCTCGCCCGCATCCGGTCCCATCATGTGCGCGCCGACGACGCAGTCGCTGGCCCGGTCGACAATGAGCTTCATGAAGGTCTTCTCGTCCCGCCCGCTGATCGTGTGTTTCATGGGCTTGAAAGTGGATTTGAAAACGCGCAGACGCCCGAACCGGGCGCGAGCTTGGTCCTCGGTAAACCCGACGCTGCCGATATTCGGCTGGCAAAAAACGGCTGTCGGGATGAACTCGTAATCGACTGCGTTTTCCAGCCCGCCAAACTGGCGCCGGGCGAAGGCCATGCCTTCGGCCAGCGCGACCGGGGTCAATTCCATGCGGCCGACGACATCGCCGAGGGCAAATAGGCTGGGTTCTGAAGTGCGGTATTCTGCGTCGACGTCGATGGTGCCGGCGTCGCCGATCTTCACGTTCACGTTTTCCAGGCCCAAGCCTTCGAGGTTGGCTTTACGTCCCGTAGCGTAGAGCACCGCATCGACCTCGATGCGGCTCCCATCGGTAAGCAGCACCTGCAAGCCACTGGTGCTTTGGGTGATCGACTGCACATTGACCTCGAAACGCAGGTCCACGCCCGTCTTGCCGATCTCCTGGGCCGCGTGAGCACGGATGTCGACGTCGAAGCCCCGCAGGAACAAGGGGCCGCGATACAGTTGGGTCACTCGGGCGCCCAGACCATTGAAGATACCGGCAAACTCCACCGCGATATAGCCTCCCCCAACGATAGCCAGACGCTCGGGAAACTGCTCAAGGTCGAACACCTCATTCGAGCTGATGGCCAGTTCGCTGCCATGAAATTTCGGAATATGCGGCCAGCCGCCGGTGGCTATGAGGATCTTTCCTGCGGCATAATGCCGCTCGCCGACAGCCACCGTATGGGCATCGACGATCCGTGCATGCCCTTTGATCACGTCGACGTGCGCCTCCGCCAGCAGGTTGTCATAGATCGAATTGAGGCGGGAAATCTCTGCTTTCTTGTTGTCGCGAAGGGTGGCCCAGTTGAAAGCGGGCGTTTCAGTATTCCAGCCAAAGTTTCGTGCATCCTTGAAGGATTTTCCGAATTCGGCTGCGTAGACGTACAGCTTTTTCGGCACGCAACCGACGTTGACGCAGGTGCCACCCATGTAACGATCTTCGGCGACCGCGACCCTGGCCCCAAAACCGGCCGCCAAGCGCGCTGCCCTTACCCCGCCCGAACCGGCGCCAATCACGAACAGGTCATAGTCATAATCTTGCATAGTGTGTTCCTCATCAACGCGATCTACAAGTTTAACAGTGTTGTCGCCGCCGCCAGACGCTTCTGACTTCAGAATTGAAGGGCATATGGCCGACCAAGCAAAACGTGAGAAGACCGGGCTGAATCCCGAGCGATGCCATGCAAATCCAGGGAGCATTTCTAAGGCTTGTAGCAGCCCATTGACAATCGTTAGTTATAGCCATAGTGTACAACTTGGCTAGTTTTTAAAGGAGCGCACTCATGATTACCGTTACCTCGGTGGAAGCCCAGAATCGTTTTGGCCAGTTGCTCGATACCGTGCAGCGTGAGCCGGTCACCATTACCCGGCATGGCCGCACGGTGGCGGTGTTGATGTCGCAGCAAGCGGCTGAAGCGCAACGGCAGGGCGTTGGAACCGTTGCGGCCAGACAGGCGGGGCTCACCGCTATTGCTAACTTTCGCGGGACAGGCGGCGGCGGGTCGGTCGCACAGTTGCTGCAGGATCGGCAAGCAGATCGCCAGGCCGAGGCGCGCAAGGAACAGCCGCGCAAGACCAGGCGCAAGGTAAACAGCAAATAAATCCAAGAAACCATGCCACGCTATGTGCTGGACACGTCGGCCCTGCTGACGCTGCATTACAACGAGCCCGGGAACGAGCGTGTGGCCAGGTTACTGACGCAGGCGCTGGAGCCTGAAACGCTGGCGCTGCCGGGGGTTGAGGTGTTTGTGTGTTTCATGTCGCTGATGGAAGTGCTGTATCGCGTGTGGAAAACCGAGGGTGAAGCCGCCGGGCGCGCCGCCTACGCCGCCTGCCAAGCCCTGCCCGTCATCTGGGTGCATGAATCTCCCGCGCTGCTGGAACTCGCCGCCAGCCTGAAAGCGCGTTACCCGATGTCGCTGGGCGACGCCTGGATCGCGGCTACTGCCTTGCAGTACGATGCAGTGCTGGTGCACAAAGACCCGGAATTTGAGTCTGTGCTGGTGCTGCAGAACGAACCGCTACCGTATAAATGATGGCTGCCTGTCAGTGAACCATGAATCCAGTCCCAAGCCTTGAGACGCATCGGCAAAAATCATTTTCCTTGCCAGCGATCCTGCTTTTCCAGGACAGACGACGGGCCTTTCACGTCAAGCCATGCTCTCGCCCTGGCATCTTCACCTAGCCAGGCGTCCCAGAAAGCGGTGCTCAGGGCGAGAATCGCCCAGTGGTGATTGGGATTCCTTCCCTAAATCGTATTTGATCGAAAACACCTCAACCCCAACAACAGCAACGGATGCAGCCGTTTTTATGTGTCGAAGAATTGCTAGCGGAAGG
>JAYSZS010000482.1:0-6542 GCA_043737935.1 Propionivibrio sp.
GACCACACCGCCGATCTGATGCAAAAAATGGGGAAAGAATTCGCGCGCATGCGGGTACTTCTCGTCGATCAGCATGCCAGCGCGCGCAACTCCATGCGCATCATTTTATCCAATCTCGGGATCAGTGCCGTACATAACGCAGGCTCTTCCATCGAGGTTCTGCGGCAGGTCAAGGCTTATTCGTTCGACATCATTTTCGCTGACTATCTGCTTGAAGACGGGCGTGATGGTCAGCAACTGCTTGAGGAACTACGGCAGAAGCATCTGATTTCGCTGTCAACGGTGTTCATGGTGATAACGGCTGAGCGTGCCTATCACAACGTAGTATCGGTAGCCGAACTGGCGCCGGACGATTATCTGATCAAGCCCTTCACTGCCGATCAATTGCATACTCGCCTGATCCGGTCAATCTACAAGAAGCATTTTTTTTCCAAGGTCTTCGGACATCTCGATCACGGTGCATTTGCCGATGCGCTAACGGCTTGTGAGCTTCTGATCGGCAAGGAAGTAGCCTTCCTGTATGACACACTGCGCTTCAAGGGCGAAATTCTGAACGTGCTTGGCCGTTTTCAGGAGGCTCAGGCGGTCTATCAACAGGTCCTCGACAACGCCATAGTTCCCTGGGCACGCATGGGCCTGGCTACCGCTCTGCGTGGAATGGATGACTTGGCCGCAGCGGAAAGCATGGGGACCTCGGTTATCAACGACTTTCCCGAGTATCTGGCCGCATATGACTTCGTTGCCGGCGTGCGCGAGGAAATGGGGAAACTGGCGGAAGCGCAGGAAGTTCTGCAGAAGGCCAGCGAAATATCGCCCAATAATTCGTTGCGACAGCGCATGGTCGGCGATGTCGCCATGCGCAACGAAGATCTTGATACCGCTGAACGTGCCTATGGCAAGGTGCTCGAACGTCATCGCGGATCGTCGCTCAGGATCATCGATGACTACACCAACCTGACACGGGTCATGCTCGACAATGGTCATACGGATGGTGCGAGAAAGATTACACAGGAACTCAGACGCGACTGGCGCGGCAACAAACAGGGCGAGTTGGCCTCGCTGATCATGGACAGCCTCTGCTCCGAGCAGGAAGGTGAGCCAGCCAAAGCCAGACAGGCGCTGGAAAAAGCACTGGTCTTGCACAGCAGCCTGCAGGGTGATCCCAATCAGAAGGATTTTCCACAGAAAATCGCCGTAGATCTGGCTCACGCCTGTCTGGCGGCTGGAAACACTAGCATGGCGCAGGAAATACTAAGCAAAGTCGCCGCCGAAAACCACGAAGACCGCAGCATGATCGCCCACATCCAGGGAGTCTTCTCCAAAACAGGCCACGAGGAGGCGGGTCAGTCCATGCTCGCCAGGGTCGGCAAGGAAATCGTCGAGCTCAACAACCGCGGTGTTCTGGCAGCACGGAGTGGCGATCTCGAGACTTCGGTGCAGATGCTGATCGAAGCCGCCGAGCGCGTTCCCAACCTGCAATTCCTGGTCAACGCCGCCAAGGCGATCTTCTCCCTGCTTGAGCTTAAAGGCTGGAACGAAGAAATGGGGCAACGTGGAGTACGCTATCTGCAGATGGCACAGAGCAAAGAGATGCGTAACGCCAAGGTCATTTCAGCGCGCGAACACTACCATAAGGTCGCCCGGAAATACGGGATCGAAGTCGTGTCGATCAGCGGCGGTCGCAGTCCGGGCAGGAAGGGCGGCGGCTAGCCCACCGGCCATAAATTGAAATCCACAAGGTGAACAACTGCTTTATGGGTTAAAGCAATCGACCGAGGTACGATCAGGGTTTCGGGCTTATCAGTTCCAGATGAACGCACTATCAAGTCATACAAATTGTCGTTGCGCCTCAGCTTGCGCATGTTGCGCTTGATACCGTTGCCCTGCTTGATCTCCAGCTCGACTCGCGCCACCGGCGGCTTGCTCGTCGAAACTTCGATGTCCAGCAAGTCGAGATAGGCATGGGTGCCGGTTGGTCCCGTGACCGTGATGCCGCGCACGGCAATCTTCTTCACCCGCTTCTGGTTATAGGCGTCCAGCGCATCCAGACGGTGAATCTCGTTGTATTCGGTCTTGTGGGTCGCCGAGTAGCGCGTAATCAGCAGCGGGGTGATTTAATTGAAAGAGTCCAGCGTCTTGGAGCCCTCCCTTTTCTGCGGTTCGTCGAGGATCAGGATCGGTCGGTTGGCCTTGATTACATTGATCGGTCGGCGCGACTGAAAATCATCCAGCGCTTCATAAACCTTCCGGTGGTCCGCGTCGCACGCATTGAACGCCTGGACGTTGATGCCCATCACGTTGATATTTATTTCTTTACCGTCATGGTAAGAAGGGTTGGTTTGTAATTCGGCAGCCGGCTGAACATTGCAGCCAATCTGGAAAGCTTCATTATTTGTCTTGGAAAATGCGTTGACCGAGTGGTGCTGTTGATGCACCATGGCCATATTGATCATAATGATTGAAAACAATGATTACCCAAACCAGTGCGGTTAACTTCAGGCAGAACCTGGGCGAAATGCTTAATCAGGTACAGTATCGGCACGACAGCGTGGTCATCAACAAGGACGGCAAGCCCGTGGCGGCATTGGTAGACGCCCGTTTGTTCGAGCGCATTCGCCGCATGCAGGCTCGTTTCGACGCCCTATGCCAACGCATCGAGGCCGGCTTTGCGAACGTCCCCGAGGCCGAAGGAGTGGCCGAGATTGAGTCGGCCATTGCGCTTGAGCGGGCTCAGGGGCGTGCCTCAGCCAAAACGACTTGAGCATTCGTGGCTACTCTGCGGGTGGTACTCGATACCCATGTGCTGCTCTCGGGCATTGCTTATCCAGCCAGTGTGCCAGGCAGGATCATGGCAGCCTGGCGCCACGGTTCGGTTGACGTGCTGCTTTCTGCTTACATCCTGGACGAGTTGCGGCGCGTGCTGCCCCGTTTGACTCAGCGTCACGGCCTGACAGCAGCGGAGATTGAGGATTTGGTCGATGCGCTTTCGATACAAGCCGAAGTCATCGAGCCGCTGCCTGTTGCAGAACCGGACTTGCGAGATGTGGATGATCAACCCGTTTTGGGCACTTTGCTGGCGGCGCTGCGGGAATCGAACGTTGACTATCTCATCACCGGTGATAAAGATTTGCTGGTGATGGGTGAGCGTTACCCCATTGTATCTCCCGCGACGTTCTGGGCAACACACGCGGGGCTTTGATCGTTGCAGTATGCCATTGGAGTCATAGATATTTCCTTTTTTATTTCGGTTTGCCTCTTGGAATCCAAGAAAGGATATTCACTCTGACCTCCAATGGCACTTTTTTAATTCAGAAACCGAATCTGGCCTCTTTTGCATTTTTAGGCAGCGATTGGACTCAAGACAAAGACAAATGTGACCATGCGTCCAATGTATATTACCCACGTAAATCGATTGGTTACTGGTTGAAGAACGTAGATGATCAGGGCGCCATAGATGCCTACTTCGCTTTCAGACAGGCCGAACATATCCGTTTAGCCGAGGAATACCTTCGTGAAAATAGGGTTTCTGACTTTGTCTGGACACAATAATTTTAGGCGAACCTGGCGGCAGAGGTAGAACTGCATCGATTGGTTAATACGATCAATCAGGACGCAGCCGAGACTGACTTCAATCCGAGCAAAACTGATCATCTTGGGTTCCCCTCCAGTAGCGTATAAGCAGTATCATACAGGGCACAGCACGCAACCGACACCAATCAGCACGCATTTCTCCGGGCTGGCCGCATTGCTCACAAGTTCGTTCTGCTTTCACGGACCCCACGAGGCAAGCATCGCGATCACGACGATGGCCATGCTCACCGTTGCAAGCCAGCCAAGCACCGTCAGACTGCGCGTAATGACAAATACACCCATGATGTCAGTGCGAACGGACATCAGCATCATTACTACCATGATCGGAACCGAGATCACCCCATTGATGACGGCACTCCAGAAGAGTGCTTTGATCGGATCGATCGGGGTGAAATTCAGTGCAACACCGAGGAGCGTGGCGATGATCACGATCATGTAAAACCCTCTCGCCTGCAGAAGTTCGAGTCCGAGCCCTGTTCGCCATTTGAAGGCTTCAGCGACGGCGTACGCCGAGGAACCGGCCAGAATCGGCACGGCGAGCAAACCGGTGCCAACGATCCCAACCGAAAACAGCACAAATGCAAAATCGCCGGCCAAGGGGCGTAGCGCCTCAGCGGCCTGTGCGGAAGTCTGGATGTCCGTTAATCCTTGCAAGTGCAGGGTCATGACTGCGGTCAGCATGATGAAGAAGGCAACCAGATTGGAAAAGCCCATGCCCACGTAGGTGTCGATCTTGATGCGCTGCAATTGCACGCGCGCCTGCTCCGGTGCCGTAATCAACGGCTCCTCACCAGGCGCCGCCCGTTGATCCTCAACTTCCTGCGAAGCTTGCCAGAAGAAGAGATAGGGGCTGATGGTCGTCCCGAATACGGCGACGACCGCCATCAGGTATTCCGCCTTTAGCGAAAACGACGGCATGATCGTCTCGTAGGCGACCTCAGCCCATGGCACGTGGACGACCATCACCGTCGCCACATAAGCCAGGAGCGCCAAGGTCAACACTTTCAACAGTGGCGCATACCGGGGAAAGGGAATGAAGACTTGCAGGGTCAGGGACAACACACCGAAGACAATGGCGTACCAATGCGCCGGACCGCTGACAAGTAATTTCAAGGCCGCCCCCATCGCACCAATATCGGCGGCAATATTGATCGTGTTCGCGAACAGTAGCAGCAGAACGATGCTGTACAGCAGCCAAGGTGGGTAATGCTTGCGGATGTTGGCTGCAAGTCCTTGACCGGTTACCCGGCCGATGCGGGCACTGATGGTTTGAATCCCCACCATCAGAGGAAAAGTGAAGAATGCTGTCCATAGGATCGCGTAGCCGAAACCCGCACCGACCTGGGAATAAGTAGCGATACCGCTGGGGTCGTCGTCTGCGGCTCCGGTGATCAGGCCAGGGCCCAGCCTGGCCCAGAGTGACGGTTTTTTGTTTGGCGTGGTTTTAGGCTTGCTCATGGACGTATCAAGCGACGTTGCAGCAATTTCTACCTGTATCGATTGCCCCCGGAATCCCGAAGATCAGGTCAGTTGGCACATAGAACGTGACATGTTCTATGTGCCCCATCATTAGGTGTCTCGTTCTACGTAGTTCATTGTTTAATCCTTCATAAACTTGTCTTGCAGGGGGCCACTGGCGAGTTCGACGGCTTGCGACCCACAAGAGACGTTCGGACTCGCGCTCAATCAACGGCAGCTTCTGGCGTTGAGCCGACTTTCGTTCCCATAATCCCGCTGTAAATGCTCGGCCATACAGGACACTGTCAGGGTTGTTCAAATTTAGTGGAACCTAAAAATGTCATCAATTACGTCACTTACCGAGTCCATGTCGGCACCCCGGCTTCTTGAGCTGGTCAGGGCGCGGATTCACTTCAAGCACTACAGCATCCGCACTGAGCAGACTTACGTGGATTGGATTAAACGATTTATCAGGCATTATGGCAAGCGGCATCCCAAGAACATGGGTGCCGTCGAGGTTCAGGTCTTCTTTAAAACCGGGAACAAACCAAAGTTGTCCTGCCGATGCCCCGAATCGCCCACCCATAGGCACTCATGCGGCATCATGCCGGGAGAAGCACATGAACATTGCCTTCCAGAGCCAGAGTATCTAAAGAGCCCCGTCCTTACAACCTCGCATCTAGGCTCTGCGTCGGTTTATCGTTTTGTCGTCTGGCTTGACTTGAGCAATACCCACAGCGCGCCCTGGCCGCCGTCGCAGGGCGGGGCGTGGCAGAAGGCCAGCACATCCTTGCGCCGGATGAGCCAGCTTTTTACGAGTTGACGGAGGATGCCTTCGCGTCCGGGAGAACCGTATCCGCGGCCATGCACGATGCGAATGCAGCGCTTGCCAGCGCTCTGCGCTTCGGCAAGGAAGCGTGAAACTGCATCGTGCGCTTGATGCCGGTTGAAACCGTGCAGGTCGATGTGCTTCTGGATCGACCAGCGGCCGCGTCGAAGATCGCGCAGAACGCTGCGCTGGAGTCCGCTGCGCAGGAAAGAGTCGGCGTCGCCGATGGCCAGCAGCTCGTCGATTTCAAACGGGCCATGCAGCGATTCGCTGATGGCGGCGGCTTCATCGAGTTCGCGTTGACGAGGGCGCGGACTGGGCTTGGGCGGCTCAAAGGCAATCCGGTCAGGCGCCGGTAGCGGAGTGACCCCGTCGACGGCCGCGTAAAAGGCAGCGAGTTCTTCCGGGGTGGCTTGCATCCTCTGGCTCATGGTGCGGCGGGATGCCCTTCACCCTCACCACCCTGTCTCTCGCGAAGGGCGGGGCGGGTTTGGCAAGTCGCTGGCACGGTACAGCACTTCCTTAGTTTGACCTTCACGAGAATCAGCCATCGAGACTGTCGAGATAGCGCTCGGCATCGAGCGCGGCCATGCAGCCGGTGCCGGCCGAGGTACAGGCTTGACGGTAGATGTGGTCCTGCACGTCGCCAGCCGCGAATACGCCG
>JAYSZS010000483.1:0-2746 GCA_043737935.1 Propionivibrio sp.
CGCCGTCGCAACTCGGGCCGCCACCGTTCCCTTGCCGGAAGCCGAAGGCCCGTCAATGGCGATCACCGGGACGGCTTGCGTGACCCGGGCAAAACTTTCGAAATAGCCCGGGAAGGTCTTGGTCACGCAGCCCGGATCATTGATGCGCAGCGTCGTCGACAGCGTCGCCAGCGAGAAGCACATGGCGATGCGGTGATCCTCGTAGGTGTCGATGCCGCATTCAGGCGTGAGCAGTGCGGCGTGAGGTGGAGTCACGCGGATGAAATCCACACCCTCTTCGACTTTGGCGCCGAGCTTGCGCAGTTCAGTGGCCATCGCCGCAATGCGGTCGGTTTCCTTGACCCGCCAACTGGCGATGTTGGTCAGCGTGGTCGGGCCATCGGCAAACAGCGCAGTTGTTGCCAGTGTCATTGCCGCATCGGGGATCGACCGGCAATCGAGTTCGATGCCGTGCAGTTTTCGCGAGTTCGGTGCAGAAGCCTCGATCCAGTTTGGCCCGATCTCGATGCGGGCACCCATCCGAGCCAGCGCGTCGGCAAAGCGCACATCACCCTGAATCGAATCACGGCCAACGCCCTCGACGCGCAGCGGACCACCGCCAATGGCTCCGAGCGCCAGGAAATACGAGGCCGAGGAGGCGTCACCCTCGACGTAAACAACGCCCGGCGAACGGTAGGTGCGGCCGGCGGGCACCATGAAACGTTGTCCGCCTTCACGTACCACCTGCACGCCGAAACGCGCCATGGTCGCCAGCGTGATTTCGATGTAAGGCCGGGAGATCAGCTCGCCGACGACTTCAATTGTCGTCTCGACTCCGATCAGCGGCAGCGCCATCAACAGGCCGGTCAGGAACTGGCTCGAAACATCGCCGCGTACTCTGACCACCGTGCCGGAAGCGAATTTCCCATTCCCCTTTGCCGGACAAATTTCCAGCGGCGGGAAGCCTTCGTTGCCTGCATAGCGGATATCCGCACCGAGTTGCCGCAACGCGTCGACCAGGTCGCCAATCGGACGCTCATGCATGCGCGCGACGCCGGACAGTCTGTATTGACCACCGCTCATCGCCAGCACGGCCGTCAGTGAGCGAAAAGCCGTCCCGGCGTTGCCAAGAAACAGATCAGCTTCCCTGACCGGGAAAACGCCTCCGCTGCCACGCACGCAATAGGCGCTGCCGCCAAGCGACTCCACGTCAACACCCAGCGCCACAAGCGCTTCAAGCATACGCGCCGTATCGTCGGACTCAAGCAGGTCGCGAACCTCGGTTTCACCTTCAGCCAGGGCAGCGAGCAACAAAACGCGGTTGGAGATACTCTTTGAACCGGGCAAGCGTAGCGTACCCCGAGCCGAAAGCAGTGGCGGCAGATCGATAAATTCCATGCTCGTTATTTTTCCGTGCCTTCCGCCCAGGTGCGACGTGCCTGGCGCGCGACGGCGAAGGTCTGCTCCAGGGCCGCTCCGTCACCCCGGTGCAGCGCCTCGCACAACACATCGAGTTGGGCGAGGTAACGGTCGAGTTCCCCCAGTAATGCAACGCGATTGGCCAGACAGATATCGCGCCACATTTCCGGGTGGCTGGCGGCAATCCGAGTGAAATCGCGGAAGCCGCTGGCCGCATAACTGAAAAAGAGCTCACTGTTGTCGCGCACGGCGAGATCGTGAACCAGAGCAAACGACAAAAGATGGGGCAAATGGCTGACGGCGGCAAAAACGCGATCATGCTCGGCCGGGGCCAGTTCATGAACCTGTGCGCCACACCACTCCCAGGCTGAACGTACTCGCGCCACGTTGAGCACGGAGTTTTCCGGCAGCGGCGTCAACACGACTTTTTTCTCGCGGTAAAGATTGGCGCGCGCCGCCGCCGCGCCGCTATTCTCGGCACCGGCAATCGGGTGCGCGGGAACAAACTGTCCGATCCTGTCGCCGAAATGCAGGCGGGCTGCTGCGACTACATCAACCTTGGTACTGCCGCCGTCGGTAACCAGTGTCTGCGCGCCAAGATAGGGCGCGATGCGCGCCATGATTTCGGGCATCTGGCCGACTGGCGTGGCGATCAGAACAAGATCCGCGTCCGCCACCTCCTGACCGGCATTGGCACCTACCCGGTCGATGATACCCAGTTCCAGTGCCTGCATCAGCGTAGACAGGCTGCGACCGAAACCAACGACTTCTTCAACCTGTTCAGCGGCCTTGAGTCCGAGCGCGAAGGAACCGCCGATCAGGCCGACGCCAAAGACAACAATCTTGCCGAATTCTGCTTGCATGGGAAAACACCTAGCGCAAAGTGGCGAAGGTACAAAGATTGTGCATAGGATTTTCCACGCTTTCCTTGCGTTTCCTTTGCCTCTTTCCGCCTTCGCGGTGGATTGTCATTTCAACGCCTGCTCAAGTGCTTCAATGAAGCGCAGGTTCTCGGCCTCGGTGCCAATCGTGACCCGCAGCCACTCCGGCATACCGTAACCGCCAATCGGACGCACGATAACGCCCTGCTTGAGCAGCTTTTGATTGAGCGTTGGCGCATCGCCCGCCTTGAAGGTGATGAAATTGCCGTGCGAGGGAATATGAGTAAAGCCAAAGCGCTTGATCCCGGCGACAATCTGCTCCATGCCGGCACGATTAAGTGCGTAACTCCTGGCCACGAACTCATGATCATCCAGCGCCGCAGCGGCCGCCGCCAGCGCCAGGTTATTACAGTTGAACGGCTGCCGCACACGGTTCATCAGGTCGGCGATTTCAGCCGAAGCCAGCG
>JAYSZS010000484.1:0-6484 GCA_043737935.1 Propionivibrio sp.
GCAGCCTGATCACTCACAGAAAAAAATGGTTTCATAAATTTTTAGCAAAAAAAGCCGCCGAGTGCTCGGCCAACTTGAATTGTTCAGCGTTTCCCTAACGGCTGGCTGATGGAGGATGCGCCACGCATCCTGGAGCAGGCACTCCAGGATCGCATCGGCGTTGTCGTCGATGCAGTCACGGGACTCGAAGCCGCCCGCACGTTGCGCAAAGGAATGGTTTTGCAATACGACAATGTGGCTTTGTGTGTCCTCACATTTATGCTAGTTTGGGGTCTCTTACGAAAGGACTGACATGAGCCGACTGACCATCGACGTAACCGAGCAGCAGCACCAGAGCCTTAAAGTCATGGCCGCCCTGCAAGGCAAGAGCATCAGGGAGTACGCCCTGGAGCGACTGTTTCCCCTCGCCTCGGACGAGGAGCAGGCGTTCCGTGATTTGAAAGCCCTGCTTGAGCAGCGGATTGCTGAAGGTCAGAAGGGCGATGTTGTGGCCCGTAGTTTGACGGAGATTGCGGAAGACGCCCTGAAATCAGGCGGACGGACGTGACCAGAAGTTATGTTGTCACCAAGGGTGCAGCCGCTGACCTTGAGGTAATAGCCCGCTACACCGCCGAGCAGTGGGGCGAGGAACAGTGCCGAGTTTATATCGAGCAGCTTGATAAAGCCGCCGAGGCGCTTGCCAAGGGCCAAGGAGTGTTCAAAGACTTGAGTTCCCTGCACCCAAAGCTCCGCATGGCCCTGTGCGGGCGGCATTACGTTTTCTGTCTGCCCCTATCGGATGCTCCAGCGGTGATACTGGCGATCCTTCATGAGCGCATGGACATTATCGCCAGGCTCAAGGGCCGCCTCGAGTAGTTCATCGAGTAGTTCAGCTTGCTGCAGCGCAGTGTTTGTCCAAGATCATGCAGCGTCAGCCGTCCAGTCTTTAACCTTGAGCCCATTGACCTGAGCAAAGGCCCGATCGTTTGTTGCCAGTACAGCCCCTGCGTGAAGACCGTGCGATACAATCAGGAGGTCGATTGGCCCGAGCGTCTCGCCCTGCCGTTTCATCGCCGCATGGGCGGCTCCGTAACGCTCTGCAACCCCGCTATCCCATGGCAGTAGATCTGGGGTGCGGCATCCAATTTAATGCCGTGGGCGATTGCTGCGGGGGTGTTGTTCGGCTGGTCAGGTCTGACCACGCACGAGCCGGTAGGTTAGGCAAGACGATTGCCCTGCAGTCGGATGCGGCATCGCCGGTTGTGCTGTTTACGATTGGCGCGATGCTCGCCCTAACGCGGTAAGCGCAACGCACAGCAACCCGCCTTGGCCAAGCTGTTTGTGCATCCACTGCTGATATTTGTGGCCGCTCGTGCCGCGCAGGGTATGGGTTATTCCTTCACGGCGCAGACGCTTACGGCGCTAATGCTCGTTGCCGCGCTGCCCAGCGCGAGCAACGTTTCAATGCGTGCCCGCATCATCCTGGTGTCCACAGCACTGTCCTTTTTCACCTTCTCCAGGATGGTTTGGCTGTTGGGTATTCAGCTTCCGGGCGCTTAGAAAAGACTATGAAAAACGTTCCTCCTGGATTGCGCCAGCAAGACCTCTCAGCTCGCTAATCAATCGGTAAGTTATTCCTTTGCCGTTCCCTGGTCGCGCCTGAGACGTTCCAACTGGGGTTTCATCTTTTCGACAGTGGCGACGAAGTCGGCGAGGCGCTTTCTTTCCTGCTCGACGACCGGAGCCGGGGCACGGGCGACGAAGCTTTCGTTGCCGAGCTTGGCGTTGGCCTTGACGATCTCGGCTTCTATCCGGGAGATTTCCTTGGCCAGGCGCTCGCTTTCGGCGGCGAGGTCGATTTCGATCCTGAACATCAGGCGCGTTTCGCCAACGACGGCGGTCGGAGCGTTGGCGTCATCGGGCAGAGTGTCGACGATCTGCATGTCGGAGAGCTTGGCCAGCGCCTTCAGGTAGGGGGCGAAACCGGTCAGTGATCCGGTGTTGCCGCTGGCAATCAGCGGCACCTTCTGCGCCGGTGACAGGTTCATTTCGCCGCGCAGGTTGCGGCAGGCGTAGGCCAGATCCTTGAGTTGCTGCACCCTGGCTTCGCTGGCTTCGTCGATCTTCTCCGGCTGTGCCTGCGGGTAATCGGCGAGCATCACCGAGTCGTGCGTCTTTTTTCCGGCAAGGGGCGCGACCACCTGCCACAGTTCTTCGGTGATGAAGGGCACCAGCGGGTGTGCCAGGCGCAGAACGGTTTCCAGCACGCGCAGCAGCGTGCGGCGCGTGGCGCGGGCCTGTTCCGGGGTGCCACCCTGCATCTGCACCTTGGCCAGTTCGAGGTACCAGTCGCAAAATTCGTCCCAGACGAATTCGTAAATGGCGCGGGCGAGCAGGTCGAATCGGTAGTCGGCAAAGTGCTGGGTGACTTCGGCTTCGGTGCGTTGCAGTTTGCTGACGATCCAGCGGTCGGCGAACGAGAAGTCGAGTGCGCTTGAGCACACTTCCGGCGTGCAGGCGTCGATGCCGCAGTCCTGGCCTTCGCTATTCATTAACACGAAGCGCGTGGCATTCCACAGCTTGTTGCAGAAATTGCGGTAACCTTCGCAGCGATGCAGGTCGAACTTGATGTCGCGACCGGGGCTGGCCAGCGAGAGGAAGGTGAAGCGCAGGGCGTCGGTGCCGAAGGCCTGGATGCCGTCCGGGAATTCCTTGCGCGTGCGCTTTGCTATTTGCTCGGCCTGCTTCGGGTTCATCAGGCCGGTGGTGCGTTTCTTGACCAGCGATTCGAGGTCGATACCATCGATCAGGTCGATCGGGTCGAGCACGTTGCCCTTGGACTTGCTCATCTTCTGACCTTCGGCGTCGCGGATCAGGCCGTGCACATACACATGCCTGAACGGGATCTTGCCGGTGAGGTGCCGGGTCATCATCACCATGCGCGCGACCCAGAAGAAGATGATGTCAAAACCGGTAACCAGCACCGTCGAGGGCAGGTAGAGATCGAGTGCCGGGTTCGACTTTTCCGGCCATTCGGGTGTCCAGTCGAGTGTCGAGAATGGCCACAGCGCGCTGGAGTACCAAGTGTCGAGTACGTCCGGGTCGCGCTCCAGCGCACCCGTGTAGCCGGCGGTCGCCGCCTGGGCTTTGGCTTCGGATTCATCGTGGGCGACGAAGATTTGGCCCTGGTCGTCGTACCACGCCGGGATCTGGTGGCCCCACCACAACTGGCGCGAAATGCACCAGTCCTGGATGTTGTCGAGCCACTGCTTGTAAGTGTTGACCCAGTTCTCCGGGATGAACTTTATTTCGCCCGAGGCAACGCATTCGAGCGCCTTGCCGACGATGCTGGTGCCGTCCGATTCTGGCCCGACTCCCGGCTTGCTCATGGCGACAAACCATTGGTCGGTGAGCATCGGCTCGATGACGACGCCGGTGCGGTCGCCGCGCGGCACCTTGAGCTGGTGCCTGTCGGTTTTCTCCAGCACGCCGAGCGTTTCGAGGTCAGCGACAACGGCCTTGCGCGCATCGAAGCGATCCATGCCGCGATACTTTGCCGGTGCGTTGTCGTTTATTTTCGCGTCGAGCGTGAGGATCGAGATGATCGGCAGATTGTGGCGCTGGCCGACGGCGTAGTCGTTGAAATCATGCGCCGGCGTGACCTTGACGCAGCCGGTGCCGAATTCGAGGTCGACGTAGGCGTCGGCAATGATCGGGATTTCACGATCGGTCAAAGGCAGCTTGACGCGCCTGCCGAGCAGGTGCTTGTAGCGCACATCCTCAGGGTGCACCATCACGGCGGTGTCGCCAAGCATGGTTTCCGGGCGGGTGGTGGCCACGGTCAGGGAACCGCTGCCATCGGCCAGCGGGTAGCGGATGTGCCACATGAAACCGTCTTCCTCTTCGCTCACCACTTCGAGGTCGGAGACGGCGGTATGCAGCACCGGGTCCCAGTTAACGAGGCGTTTGCCGCGATAAATCAGGCCTTCCCGGTGCAGACGGACGAAGGTCTCGGTGACGATCTTCGAGAGGCTCGGGTCCATCGTGAAGCGCTCGCGCTTCCAGTCCGGCGAGGTGCCGAGACGGCGCATCTGGCGGGTGATGGTGTTGCCCGAGAATTCTTTCCACTCCCACACTTTTTCAAGGAACTTCTCGCGGCCAAGCTGATGGCGCGAAATGCCCTGCGCGTCGAGCTGGCGTTCAACGACGATTTGCGTGGCGATGCCGGCGTGATCGGTTCCCGGCTGCCACAGCGTGTTGTCGCCGCACATGCGATGGTAGCGGGTGAGGGCATCCATGATCGCCTGGTTGAAACCATGCCCCATGTGCAGCGTGCCGGTGACGTTGGGCGGCGGCAGCAGGATGCAGAAGGCATTCGGGTTGGTGGTGTCGAGACCGGTATCGAAGTAGCCCCTGGATTCCCATTCGGGGTACCAGCGACGCTCGATGTCTGCCGGCTCAAAGCTTTTGGCAAGTTCCATAGGGGAGAGAAGTAGAGATGGGGAAAGCCGGCGATTATACCGGATCGCACTGCGGCCCCCGACGGGGCTGCTTGAGTTCGTAGTTAATCAAACGGAAACAGCTAACCACCAAGATGCCCCGCAGGAAATCCCCCCGGGGGACACCAGGATTACCAAGGGAGCACCAAGGAAAAGCAAGTCAGTTGTTTTGTTCTTATTGGTGAATCTTGGTGTTCTTTGTGGCTTGGTGGTGAGATTTTCATGTCACTCAACATGATCGAGTGTCAATTTGGATTCGGTTCGTCGAGCGGAAGGCGTAGTTGCTTGCGCCGGGCGATGAAGTCGCGCAGGGCGGTTTCCATGGTCGAGGTAATTCCGGCGCGCAGTTCTTCACCGGCGTTGAGCATGGTGGCTTCAAGCAGCGTCGGCAGTTCGTAGGTTAGTTGCTGCCCGATGGCGTGGGCAATATCCGAAGCCAGCAGCGAGACCTGGGTTTCATCAAAGCGGTCGGGGCTGACTTCAGAAACGGTCGCTTCGGCGAAGACCACCTCGGTGAGTACGGGCAGGTCATTGTCATCGCTTGCCGGCAGCGCAGCGCTGGCGGATTCGGTATTGCCGGCCGTTTTGGCAACAAAACTACGCCGCCGCTTCATCAACGAGTCGATGCGATCAACCACATCCGAATGTTCGGCCATCAGTGTTTCTCCGAAAGGTCGAAAAACATGATTTCGTAACCGCGATCCTTGTAGAACCTGACGCGTTCGCGACCCGCCAGCCGCTCTGCTTCCTGCGGCCCAACAACTTCAATGACGCTGGTAAAACGGGCAAAGCCGGGAGGGATTTCTGCAGAAAGGTTGAACAGACGCTCGTTGTGCGGCAAAGCTTCAAGAGTGTCGGCAATCAGCACCGGTGTTTCGGCGGCCAGGGGGGAATCGCTGCGCACATGGGGGACGAAAGCACTTGGCGGATGCATCCACAGATGACGGTCGAGCAGGTCGGCGACTTCGGCATCGGGGGCGTAAACCAGCAGGGACTTCTTTTGCATATAAGCTTTGCCAATCAGCGCGGCGGCGGCGGCGATACGTTCGGCCGCGTTATGATAAAAAAAGATCTGGGTCAATTGAGTTTCCCGGCGCGCTTGAGCAGGTAATGCGTGAGCAGTGCAACGGGGCGACCCGTAGCGCCTTTATCGGCTCCGGATTTCCACGCGGTCCCGGCAATGTCGAGGTGCGCCCACGCGAACTTTTTGGTGAAGCGCGAGAGGAAGCAGGCGGCTGAAACGCTGCCGGCTGCGCGCCCGCCAATGTTGGCCATGTCGGCGAAGTTGCTTTTCAGAAGATCCTGATAGTCTTCCCACAGCGGCAACTGCCAGGCGCGGTCCTGCGCTTCGTCGCCGGCGTCCAGGAGCTGGCGGGCAAGACCCTCGTCGTTGGCGAAAAGGCCGGTGGCGACATGACCGAGTGCGATCACGCAGGCGCCGGTAAGGGTGGCGACGTCGATCACCGTTTCCGGATTGAAGCGCTCGGCGTAGGTCAGCGTGTCACAGAGGATCAGGCGACCTTCCGCATCGGTATTCAGTATTTCAATGGTCTGGCCGGACATCGAGGTGACAATGTCTCCCGGCTTGCTGGCAGCACCTCCCGGCATGTTTTCGGAGGCCGGAACGAGCACCGTGAGATTGATCGGCAGTTTCATTCGGGCTACCGCCTGCAAGGCACCGAGCACGCTGGCGGCGCCGCACATGTCAAACTTCATCTCGTCCATTTCCAGGCCCGGTTTAAGCGAAATGCCGCCGGAATCGAAGGTGATGCCCTTGCCTACGAGGATCAGCGGTTTCTCTTGCGCAGCTTTTCCACGGCTGGTACCTCCGCCGGTACCTCCATTGGCGCCTTTATAGTGCAGGACAATCAGCTTCGGCGGCTGCTGCGAGCCCTTGGCTACCGAGAGCAGGGAGTGCATGCCGAGTGCTTCCATGTCGGCACGTTCGAGAACCTGGCAGTCGAGCGCATGATCGTGAGCCATCTGTCGGGCCGTTTCGGCGAGAT
>JAYSZS010000485.1:0-2741 GCA_043737935.1 Propionivibrio sp.
TCTTCGCGATGCTCAAGAACAACACTCCCTACCGGGATCGGGTGGTGGACTATGAGGCCTTGAGCGTACAACGTAATGCACCGCGCTGGATAAAGATGCTCGTCAAGCACGGTTTTATACCGGCCGCCGCTTAACTCGTCACTCTCTCGTTCGCCCTTCCTCGCGCAGGCTCGCGACAGGCCACAGGCCGTCTCTTCTCCGGCCTTAGTGTCTTTCACGCTAACCCGACTTACAGAGCAACGGTTTATACGCAGCCTAAAGTCGGGCTTGCATGCGGCGCAGGCCCTCCTGCACCAGCAACCCTGACCTCTCCTGACTGGCCGACTCGGCATAGCAGCGTAATTCGGGCGCATTGCCCGAGGGTCGGAAATGGACGATTTCATTGTTTTCAAGAAATATCCGCAATCCATCGGTCTGATTCAGCCCGGTGACTGGCCCACAGAGGCCAGCCAATAACTTATCTATGACGTCATTTGATACGGCAAGATCCGATAGTATCCTGCGACTCGTTGCAGTCGGAAAATCCTGCAGACGATCGCTCGCCGTAAAGCGTGCCGGCAATTCAAGGGGCAATTCTGAAACCCTGCAGCCATTCTCTCTGGCCAGTGATAGCAGGCAGAGGATCGGCAACACCGCATCCCGGGTGAGCAAGGGCGATAGCACCCTACCATTCTTCTCAACAGCAGAGCCGACCAGAAACCCGCCATTCGGCTCAAAACCGACGACATTGCGCTGGCCGGAACCGATCAATTGCCCGATACCTTCAATCACATAAGGTGAACCGATACGGGTACGGATCACTTTCGCGAACGAAGCGCTCAGTTCAAGCGCTGTATTGCAACTGACCGTGGTAGCTACTGCCTGCGCTCCCAGATAACGGGCGCAGAGGATGCCGCCGATATCGCCTCTGAACCAGTTGCCATGCTCATCGCCAAGCAGGGGTCGGTCGGCATCGCCATCGGTCGACAGAATGGCATCAAAAGCGTGTTGCTCAGCCCAGCGACGAGCCTGCTGAACATCGGCAGCGCTCACCGCTTCGGTGTCGATGGGGACAAACTCGTCGGTTCGCCCCAAAGAGATGACCTGGGCGCCCAGCAACTCCAGAATCTCTCGCAACAGATCGCGCGCCACACTGGAATGCTCGTAAAAGCCAAGGCGCATGCCCGCCAGGCAATGGGGCGGGAAGAACTGTAGATGTCGCTCGATATAGTTCCGATAGGCGCTGCGATTAACTTCCGGCAGGGCAGGTACCCGGAGCGCTTTGGGAATGCAGACTAAAGCGCGGCTGATATTGGCCTCGTCGTCCTTGGTGATCTCGCCCCTTGTTGCGTAGAATTTTATGCCATTGCGGTCAAAAGGAATGTGGCTGCCGGTGACCATCAGGCCCGGCAGACCCCGCGTCTGGGCGTAGCAGGCGAGTGCCGGCGTTGGAATGGCGCCGCAAAAGTCCACGCTCAGACCGGCATGCCCGATGGCGGCTGCACACGCTGCCGCAATCGACGGGCTGCTCGGACGCAGATCCATGGCCAGCGCCACGCTTCCGGATGATGCCGAAACCGCTTTCAGGAAGGCCGACGTATAGGCAAAGCAGACCTCGCTCGTCATGTCGGCCACCAAGCCACGCGCGCCGCTGGTGCCGAAGCGCACGCCGCTGGCGTCCATCAGTTCCTGAATGGCGATCTGTTGTTCGGGAGGTTTCATGGAAAGTGCCTCCAGCCTAAAACGAATTTGCTCATGCCTGGCCTCAATCAAGTAGGCGCAATTATCCGGGATTTGTCCTTCCAAAGCGAGCAGTCGGAATGACCGCCTAGACTAGGGGGCATGATCAACATCGAACGGCTGTCATGAATTTCGTAGACCTGAAGGCATTGAAGAGCGGGCTCGGTTGCTTGATGTCTCATCAGCAGGCGTTAGCAACGATAAAAGCCGGGGAGTCAATGAATACGCTACGATTCATTTGCTTGGCCTGAACATTACCGAGCCAGGCTATGCGCTCAGGGGAAGCGAGCCGATGGCTATTCCCGGCAACTTCCCACTAACGTCCAATCCCGAAATAGACAATCCCCAGACTCCGCATCTGCGCGGGCTCAAAGAGATTTCGGCCATCGAAGATGAGCGGCGTTTTCAGCTTCTGTCTGATCGCATCAAAGTCGGGGCTGCGGAATTCCTTCCATTCGGTCACGATCACCAGTGCATCGGCGTTTTCCAGCGCGGCGATCTGGTTCGCGGCGTAACTCAGCCGCGGTTCATCGGGGAAGCAGTGCCTGGCCTCGTCCATCGCCACCGGGTCATACGCCGTGACCGTTGCACCAGCGGCCAACAGATCCTTGATCACCTCACAACTCGTCGCTTCGCGCATGTCGTCGGTGTTGGCCTTGAAGGCCAGGCCCCACAGGGCAAAGTGACGGCCCGTGAGGTTGGGGCCAAAGTGCACCTTGATCTTTGTGCCGAGTACATGCTTCTGCGCGTCGTTGGCCGCTTCAACGGCGTTGAGGACTTGCAGGTCGATACCAGCATCAAGGGCCGCCGTCTTGATCAGTGCCTTCACGTCCTTGGGGAAACACGAACCGCCGTAGCCGGCACCAGCATAGAGGAAATCGTAACCGATGCGCGGGTCGCTGCCAATGCCCTTGCGCACCTGCTCGATGTCGGCACCCAGCTTCTCGGCCAGGTTGGCCAGCTCGTTCATGAAGCTGATGCGCGTCGCCAGCATGGCGTTGGCGGCGTATTTGGTCAGCTCG
>JAYSZS010000486.1:0-2738 GCA_043737935.1 Propionivibrio sp.
TGGCTGGGATGAGACCTGACAAGCAAATCAACCCAACGAATACCAACCAACTGCAATGGAGTCCAAATCATGAAATCCGCAAAACCCATCGCTGCCGCCATCCTGCTCACTCTACTCGGCGCATCCTTTTCTGCAAGCGCCTACGATTCCGACTGGAAGCGCGGTCGCATTTATTACCGCAGCGTGTGCACTTCATGCCATGTGGCGATGCCTGTCGGCTCGATCAATCCAAGCACCAAAACGATGGCCGAATGGTCGAGCTACATACAGGCCGACAAGCATGCCAAGGGCAAAGACACGGTCAAGCAGTATGTGAGCAAGAGCTATCGCGCCAGCATCAAATCCGCCAACAAGGCCGCCGAAAAATTCACCGAAGTGCCTGATCAGGAACTGCTTGAAGACATCAAGGCTTTTCTGATCAAGGGTGCCAAGGACGGTGAGGCCCCGGCCAGTTGCAGTTAATTTCCTTTCATCTTTCAGGAGACACAAAGGAACGTAAAACGATTGAGTTTACTAATTGTTTTCGCAGCCGGTCTGGTGGCTTTTCCGGTGCTTACCCCGCTTCTGTTCAGGCGGCCGATGCGCCGGTAATCCAGGCCAGCGAGGGTTGGTACAAGGCGCTGGTCGACTTCGACTTTGTTCGCTCGAATGTCGATATTCCGCCCAGGAAGGGCGTGCTGCTCATCGACTCGCGACCGGCTGCCAGACAGTTTGATCCGGGCCATATTCCTGGTGCCATCAACATTCCCGATAGCCAGTTCGACAAGCAGGTCGAGCGGCTACCGTCCGACAAATCGACCTTGTTGATATTCTATTGCGGTGGTGTCGATTGCATGCTGTGCCACAATTCGGTATTCAAGGCCGAGAAGCTGGGTTATACGAACATCAAGGTCTATGCGGCAGGAATGCCGGAGTGGGTGAGCAAGGGCGCGCCGGTATCGGTGTCAGCGGCCTACATCAAGAAGCTGATCGACGACAAGGCAGCTTACGCCCTGATCGACGCGCGGCCCAAGCGCGTTTCCGACAAGGGAATGATCCCGACCTCGATCAATATCTCCGTTGGCGAGTTCGATAAACACGTTGACAAGTTGCCGGCAGACAAAGCGACACCGTTGATTTACTACTGCGGCGGACTTGAATGCCTGCTTTCCGACAAGTCCGCAGAGAAGGTGAAAAAGCTTGGCTACACGACGGTACTGACTTACCCGGAAGGTTATCCCGAGTGGGAAAAGCTCCACGGTGCATCACCGGAAGCGACAACGGCCACTGGAACGGCAGCAGGCAAAATGGCAACGGCAACATTGGTACCCGGCAAGGATAAGGGCTCGGTGACGGTCGAATCGTTTGAACAGGCCTGGAAGGCAAATCCGGCGGCGATCATGCTCGTCGATGTGCGCGATGCCAGGGAGTTTGCTGCCGGAACGATCAAGGGGGCGGTGAGCTTGCCGATCAATGACCTGGAGAAAAAAATCGGCACGCTACCTACTGACAAGCCGGTTGTGTTTATCTGTGGAACCGGTGCACGTTTCGGTGAAGCTTACGATACCGTAAAGTTGCTCAGGGGCGAGGTACAGTCGTATTTCATCGACGCCGACATCAAGTTCAATAATGACGATGCTTACAGCATGGTCCAGAAAAAATAGCCCATCCGCAATCCATGATGGATTGCATACAACTTCAATAGGATCAAATCATGAACAAGCTGCTTATCACTCTCTTGCTGGGGTATTCCTTTGTCTTGCCGGGACACGCCGAAACCTCGACAGAACTTTTCGTGACCCTTAACTCAGGCAATCCGCAGACTCAGGGCATGGCCCTGGTTCTGGCGCGCCTGTTCCGAAGCCGAAAGCAGGTCGAGCGTGCCGCACAGATGCGCAACAACGCCGCCCCGGTCGATGTCGGCGATCAGGATCACCGGGCAGTCGACGACTTCGGCAAAGCCCATGTTGGCGATGTCGCGCTCGCGCAGATTGATCTCGGCCGGGCTGCCGGCGCCTTCGACGATTACGCACTGGTAGGCAGCGCCCAGGCGCTCCTACGACTCAAGCACGGCGCGGCTTGTACTCGTGGTAAGCACAGACGTCGAGATCGGTCAGCGCCTTGCCGTGGATGATTACCTGCGCGCGCGTGTCGCTGGCCGGTTTGAGCAATACCGGGTTGAAGTCGGTATGCGCCGAAACGCCGGCGGCCAGCGCCAGCAAAGCCTGCGCGCGACCGATCTCGCCACCGTCGACGGTGACCGCCGAATTGAGCGCCATGTTCTGCGGCTTGAACGGCGTAACATGCACGCCACGGCGGTGCAGAATGCGGCACAGCGCAGCGACCAGCGTCGTCTTGTCGGCATCGGAGGTGCAACCCTGAACCATCAGGGAAGGTGTCTTGCTGAACTGAATCGTCATTGTGGGAAGTCAATAAATTACGAAGAAAAAGCGTCGGGTTACGCCGCGCCAACTCGATCTGCATGGGCATCACGGAAAATTTGTTCACTGGTCGATAGAGGTAGGGATAAGCGCTTGCCCACCCCTCCCTCCGAACCGTGCGTGCGGTTTTCCCGCACACGGCTCTCCAGTCGAGAGTTTTCCGGACTTCGCCATGAATGAGCAGGCTTGTCGTCACACCCCGCCGAATCGAGTTCGCTATCCTGCGGACTGCCAGTTCGCTTCCGTCAATGCATGCATTGACCTCTCCACCCCGCCTCGCGACGACGCAGTGACCTTCAAGCTTCGGGGTCATGGCTT
>JAYSZS010000487.1:0-2738 GCA_043737935.1 Propionivibrio sp.
GCCGTTTCTGCCGCGCGCCCAAAGGTCGCCGATTACCCCTTCACCACCATGCATCCGAACCTTGGCGTCGTGCGCGTCAGCGAAAACAAGAGCTTCGTCATTGCCGACATTCCCGGACTGATCGAAGGCGCTGCCGAAGGGGCCGGCCTCGGCATCCGCTTTCTCAAGCATCTGGCGCGTACCCGCGTACTGCTGCACATCGTCGACCTCGCCCCGCCCGACCCGGAAGCCGACCCGGTGCATGACGCCAGAGCCATTGTGCATGAGCTTGAGAAATACAGCCCCGATCTTGCCGCCAAGCCGCGCTGGCTGGTGCTCAACAAGCTCGATCTGATCTCTGAAGACGAGCGCAACCAGCGCGTCAACGACTTTATGAAGGCCTACGTTAGCGCGACCGATGCCCCCTGCTTCCGCATCAGCGCAATCAATGGCGAGGGCTGTCGCCAGGTGATCTACGCCTTGCAGGATGCACTTGAGAAAATAGGCAAGACAAAACAAGATACGGGTCTTGCCAATCGCAATGAGTTTTTTGATGACGCCGACGACACTGGACACACTGCGCAAGAAGCTTAAGAAGATTCTTGCGCTTGCCGAGCGCCACAAGGCCAAGCAGGTCAGGGGTTTTAATTCGCTCGCCTGTGGCCAAGCCAGCGCAAGCAGCGACCTCGACCTGCTGGTTCATTACCGCTCTGGCGCCTCGCTATTCGATATGATTGGCCTTCAACAGGAGGCTTTTGACCTGATGCACAGGGCGGTAGACAGTGTTTCCGACGAGGGGATATCACCCCATCATGCCCGGCGTATCCTGAGCGAAGCCGTAGTGCTATGAAGGGAAAGGATGCCAACTTATTTCTTGCACACGCACGGGACTGTCTGTTTCGAATTGCAGATCATGCCGCCGAAGGTGAAGCCGTTTTTCTTCGCCTGCGCAAGACGCAGGACGTCATCTTCAAGAATCTTGAAATTGTCAGCCAGCGTATCAAGGACGCCGACATCGCCGGGCTGCCTTTACATTATCCCGAAGTCGTCTGACGAACCCTCGCCGACTTCCTCAATGTGCTGGCCCACTCCTGCCAAAGCATCGCTCAACACACTGAACAGCATCCTTAAAAATTGGCAACCATGACCCGAATTGCCCAGGCCCATCGATTTGTCGTCAAAGTGGGCTCCGCCCTCGTCACCAACAATGGCCAGGGCCTCGATCTGACGGCCATCGACGAATGGGCGCGGCAAATTGCCCAACTGCGGCAGAGCCACAAGCAGGTTCTGCTCGTCTCCTCGGGCGCCATTGCCTGCGGCATGCAACGCCTGGGCTGGAGCAAACGTCCGCGTGCCGTGCATGAACTGCAGGCCTGCGCCGCCGTCGGCCAGATGGGGCTGATACAGGTCTATGAAAGTGCCTTTGCCCGGCATGGATTGCACACCGCGCAGGTGTTGCTGACGCATGACGACCTCGCCGACCGCCAGCGCTACCTCAACGCCCGCTCGACACTGACGACGCTGCTCGAACTCGGCGTGGTGCCGATCATCAACGAGAACGACACGGTGATCACCGACGAAATCAAGTTCGGTGACAACGACACCCTGGGTGCGCTGGTCGCCAACCTCGTTGACGCCGATTGCCTGATCATCCTCACCGACCAGCCGGGGCTATTCACTGCCGACCCGCGCCAGGACGCCGGCGCCACGCTGATCAGTAAAGCCAGTGCCGGTGACCCGGCGCTTGAAGCCATGGCCGGTGGAGCCGGCACGCAGCACGGCAAAGGCGGCATGATTACCAAGGTCATTGCCGCCAAACGCGCGGCCAGCAGCGGTACGCACACTGTCATCGCCAGCGGTCACCAGGCCAGCGTCATGACGCGCCTGGCACTCGGCGAATCCATCGGCACCCTGCTCATTTCCGAAACGCAGCCGCTCAAGGCGCGCAAACAGTGGCTGGCCGACCATCTGCAACTGAACGGAAAACTGACTCTGGATGCCGGCGCCGTCAAGGCCCTGCGCGCCGGCAAGAGCCTGCTGCCGATCGGCGTGGTGGACGTTATCGGCGAATTCGAGCGCGGCGCCGCCGTCGCCTGCCTCTCGCCCCAAGGCGTCGAAGTCGCGCGCGGCCTGATCAATTACGGCAGCAGCGACTCGCGCCGCATCGCTCGCCACGCCAGCCAGGATATTGAAGACATCCTCGGCTACATCGACGAAGCAGAAATCATCCACCGCGACAATCTGGTTTTAAGCTGAGCGTGCAGCGCAGTGGAAATTAGCGCGGAGGATAAACCAGTATAGGGCGCGGTTAGAACTACAGACCCTGATAAATGATGCGCATAGGCAAGGTGACTCCAATTTGCGACATAGCCACCATCGCGTCAAGACCGATCTTGACCTCGAAAATCCAGTTCTTGTCATCACCCCTGGAATAAAACAGAACTTCGGGGATTTGGCTCAACCAGCAAAATGTCAGCAATTCTCATTTCAAAATATTCGCTTGAGATAGAGTACCGTTTCCACGGAAAGGCCCCCAATACCGCTCAGCCCCCTGAAACAAAAATTATTTTCAATAAATCGCAAATAATGCTTGTAAACAGTAGCTTAACCTGATAACTTTCGGCGCATCGCGATTCTGATCGCTCCTGAGTTTTCGCCATTACCCTTGCCGTTGAATCCCCGCCTTTGCCCCTTAGCGCCGCGACCCTGATCGAACGAATCAGAGACGTTTTTTCAACGCTACCGGACACCCGAGGTCA
>JAYSZS010000488.1:0-6472 GCA_043737935.1 Propionivibrio sp.
TCGTCAAAAACGTATCGGGCATAACCGCCAGTTGCTGTCGCCAGGATCAGTAAATCAACTTCCTCAAAGGTGATCCAGCCTGTCCAGGGTGCAAATCCAATGATCGGCAGTAACGCTGGAATAATAATCAGAAAGAGGCTCGGCTGGTAAAACACCAGTAGTGAATAAAGGAGGAAACCAATAATCGGTATGAGCGGCCCACTCGGGTAGTTAAAGACCAGGACATTTCCAACGGTGAAGGCAGTCAGTGCAACCAGTGAATTTATGGAGCGGGTCAACATTTTTCCTTTATGGCGATGCAGTTTGTCATGTTCGTACGACACAATCGCCATCATTTTAGGTCATGCTTGAGATAGGTGCGTATGCTCGTTTCCCAAGAGGACTTCCTTCGGCGCGTAACCCATGGATTTGCGCACCACTCAGGCATTCTTGCTGTCGGCCAGGGCGTTGTCATTACTGTCCCGCGAGCGTGACTTGGTCTGCTTGGATGCGCAGCTTTTCCAGCCGCTTCGCGACCTGATGATTGATGTACTCGAAGCCATTGTTGGAATGAAAGCCGAGGATCAAGAACGGAAACTGCGCCATGCTCAACCTGAGCACCGGCAAAAGGAATGTCTCATTGATGCCCTGCACACAGGCCTCGACCTGCCACGGGCTCACGGCATTGACACAAGGGGCAGGTGATGTGTGATCGACGCCTTTGACGCCGTCCTCATCGCCTTGATGAACGGTATCGATGCGCACAAAGCCGGCATGCCCCTCCGAGTCATCAACGGGATGGATAGCTGTGGCTCCATCCAAGTGTATTTTGCTTGCGAGATTGTTTCATGGCTAACGTGTAAGGTCCGTTTCGTCCGCCGCTTGATCCGATTCCACCAATGTTGGACGAAACGTAAATTGAAGCCCCTCATACAGCTCGCTTAAAGACAAGGATAGCCCGAGTTGCGGCATTTCAACTACTGATTCGACACCTTTGATTAGTGTACTAATCCATTGTTGTCCTGAGTCGCGAGAATACAAACGCACTTTTGGTGCGGCTGGATCAATCAATACAATGTATTTTAGTGATTCGACCGTTTTGTATTCCTCCAGTTTGTCATTGCGATCGAAGCTCTGAGTTGTCGGAGAAAAAATTTCAACCACAAGAGCTGACGAACTCGCGGTCATCGAATCATCAACAAACCGCCCGCAATCAACGCCAAAATCAGGAAATCTGATGTTTTTGTTTGGAATACGAATAGCCGTATCGGAGGTGAATGGTTGGCAAGGCTTCCCCTTCAACTGGTTCCCGAGGGCCACAATTCCGGAGGTGGCAATACGATCATGCCGACGGTTGGCACCCGCCATCATGACGGGCTCACCATCAACTAATTCGTGCCTGTATTCCTGATTCTTGAGCCATTGAAGGAACTCATCAGGACCCACACCTTCCTGCACCGTTTGATGAGCCATGCCGCACCTCCATCAAAGTTGAACTCGAATGACCCGTAAAAATTCAGTTTATCCACGAAATACGTGGAGAACAGGGTCGACTGTAACCAGTTGCGTACACAGTAATTTCACCCGATCGCCAGCCTGGCTGACGTGGCGCAGGGATCATGCCAGTGCAGACAAAAAGCATTACCCTAAATTGAATCAAGCTATCGAATCAAGCAGTTCAGCCAATTGACCGGTTCGACCTTCGCGCGATGCATTTTCGACCACCTGCTGGAGCGGCAAACTGAACGTTGAACCGCTGATGTCGTCGATGAATGCGGGTAAAACTTTACAGATTTCCGCTATTGAATCGAGCCGGGCAATGTCGCCGACACCCGCCGCACGCAGCGTGGCCGCCGTATCCCCAAGCGGATCAGTCAAAGCGAGTATTGGGCGTTTGGCCCTTAGATACTCGTAAATCTTTGCCGGTATCTGCTCATTGCAATTTGATGCTTGCATGACCAATAGCCCGTCTGCATTGAGCATCTCGGAGAGCGCCTCCCGATAGGTGATGGAGGGCTGGCAATCGATAAACTCTGCTACCTTGTATTTATTGGCGAGTGAGTTTAGCAGATCATCATGTACGGCTGCGCGGAAACGGATTTTTAGTGTACCGGCCTGAATCTTTCTTTCTGCTTTTAGCTGACCGAGCGCTTCAAAAAACTGGGTCGGGTCTCTTTCTTCGGGGTAAACAATCCCGCTGTGTAGCAGGGTTACTGCTCCCGGATAAATTTTCTGATTAAGTACCCCTGCATTTTCAACGCTGGTGAACGTTTCTTCGTCATAGCCATTTTCAAGAACCACCACTCCTTGTGCCGCACTCGAATAGCGCAACTGGTATGTCCGGGCTGCGCCGGGGGTGGTAAACGTGCTGTAGCGGGCCGTGGAAAAAGTCTGCTCTTCTATCTTTTTGTAGCTTTGCCACACGAGTGGGTCGACAGGATAACCTTCTTGCACCATCGGATCGCGAAAGTCGGCAATCCAGGGCAGCCCGCTTCGCCTTTGCAACTCGGCGCCAATCAGGTGCGCTGTGGCGATGGGGTAGGTTGACCAGATGGCCTGCGGCTTGAACTCCCGGATCATCCGCATTCCTTCGCGCACCGCCCCGATTTTCCAGCTTACCCAACGATCGGGTCGTGCCATGGCACTAATATAGCGGCCACCAATGGAAAGATGGCGTGCGGTGTCGAGCGCAAAGGCTCTTCGCACGACGAGTCCCACTGGTATGTCGGCCATGAGGTCGCTACTGGTACGCTCATAGGCGCGTGGATGAGCCGTGAGTACGAGGGGTTCCCAGCCAAATTTGGGCAAATGTTGCACAAAGCGCAAAGTGCGCTGGATCCCGCTGCTACCCGCCAGGGGAGGGAAGTGGTAGGCAATCATCAAGAGGCGTTTCATGATTTTTTTATTGAGTGAATGGCGGGAGTCAAGTAATACATACAGATATCAGTTTTGGTTAGAAGTAGAGGGCTGTTCCTGAGATATGGGTTACCGGCAAGGGCCGGCAGGTACTCATGAGCAAGGCCAACGACAGGCTATGGTGCATGAAAAACTACACTTTGTGGGCAATGAGGGAAGGGCGAGTGTCATCTGCTAGCGCTATTGTTTTGTTTATTCATCGGCTCCCGTTTGATTCGGCCGCCGTTCATGTCAATGAATTTTTTTACGTACTGTTATCCGGTTTGGTCTTCTGAAAAGCATTTTTAATTGATTGCCAGACGGGTTTGGAAATTCGTCCACATGTCTCTTTCAGCAACAATATTAAGCCAATTAGCGTGCGTGGGTTGTAAGCGACAATTCCCCAGCGCTCGCGGCGATCACTCATCCAGATTTGCTTGTATTTGTCGTCACCAACCAGGAAGTCGACTTCATTCACGTGATCATTTTCAATAACATGTTTCATGAGATGACTGGTCAGAACAGTGCCTGGTGAAAAAGAAGCAAAGTCTTCGTGATATGCGACTTTGTAAATGCTGGCTTTGTTCTCGCCAACAATCCACAGTTGCACAGCGATCGGTTTGTTTTTTAATTTGGCAATTCCGAGTCTAAGCATGTTATTGGTCGAAAGCAGGCGGATCAGTGACGGGACAAAGTTGGGATAGGGTTCGGGAATTTTCCAGCTTGCTGTATATACAACCTTATACTCTTCAATTGCGTGTTCAATATCCTCAAGGCTTGAAACGATTTCAAGCGTACCACCTTCTGTGGCGAATTTTTTTGACATTCGCTTGATAGAGCTGCGCAGATTGGCGGAACGTTTTTTTAGATATCCCTCCCAATTGTCTTCAACTCTAAGATACCAGTTGCCGAAACAGAAAAAACTAAAAGGCAACCAGCCAATTACCCGCAACTCGTTCAATAGGCACTGGTATGCTGGTGATTTAGGATTCATTGGTGCAAAACGCATGACGTGGGCGCCACCGTGATCGCGCGTTGCCGCAGCGAGCATGTGCCTCAGGCTAATCAGGTCGCTGTCTAAGGTCTGCAGCGGTGTGTAGAGCGATGTGTAGTAGTTGCCTAGCGATTCAATCGTTTTGACCCTGCCCTTTGTCGTTAGCCTGAGCGGCAGGATGGTCGATGGACGCTTGTGTTCAGCAACAAAGTAATAGCGTATGCCAGGATCGTCCGGATAGACTTGTTTTTGCAGGAGTTCAAACCAGTCGATGGAGTTTTCAATTGTGGCCCTCGGGGAAAATTCCTGAAGATCATATTGCGCCGTGGCAAAAGCTTCAATGCTGACGAAGGCTTCAACTTTATCCGAAGGCTTGACTGTGTCTGATGTGGCTAGGCGTCTGTTTTTATTTCGCATATTGCGCTGAACCACTTTGAGTATCGAAAAAAAGGCGGCAAAAAATTCGTTTCTGAATATCTGTATGTTCTGAATGGTACATGTAAAGGTGGACCAATTCACTTGTTCGGGGGTGGCATTGGTGTAGAACTCAATGGTTTTCCCCCTCTGACTTTCCAACTGGTCCTGAATAACCCGTTGAAGCAACAACCGACCTGGGGCGAAGCGAGCCAACCCTTCGTTGTAAGTCGTTTTAAGGATTATGAACAGGTGATCACTGGTGATCACAAGGCGGGAAGCGGCCAGTTGCTCGCCTATCTGCAACTCGTAGATGGTCGCTTGATTCGATAGCGCAAAGCGAGCAAGAACTTCGGAATAAAATTTACCTTGAATATTGTCGCTGGAGATTGCCGTTCCCTTGGTAGATTTCCAACCGGCGCTTTCAAGTGCACCAAAGCGATCGAGCCCGGCAGTGATTTCAGCTTGCTCGGTAATTTTAGTGAATTCCGGTGTAGCGAATTCACTATCTGCTCTGTTCAAATAGCGGCGAACGTTGGCCTTCAGATTTTTTGAGCGCTGACTCCAGAAGTCCGTAAAACCGATGTCTGGTTGGATTCCGATGGTGCGGGCATTATCGGAAATAATCTTCGGCAGGTGCAATCGGGTGAAATCGGGTGAATAGCGTGGGTCGATGGCGTAAAACACGATCTCCCAGGCAAAACCTGGCAAGGATTTCAGCAAGGACTGCAAAAGGCAGGCATCGTCCAGCAGAATCGCACCGGCCTGGGCTTGCGACGGTAGAAAGGACGACCAGCGCCCCATACCGTTTGCCCGGAGGATCAGGGCTCCTGAAATGACTCCGTTAGTACGGTGAATGCAGAGTTGCTCTTTAACGCTGGCGAAGCACTCAATCAGTGGGCCGACGAAACGACTGTCAAACAAGGGGTGACGTCTATAGAACCGGGTATTCAGACGATCCCAGTCTTCTGCAAATTTCGGAAACGAAGCAATGGCTGGATACGTCTCCCATCCCATTACTGCGCTCCTTGAGCCGGCAGGCGCAGTGTTTTTTGTAGCGCGGCGATCATCCACTCCATATTGCCTTCGGTCAGTGATTGATGGCACGGCAGGTGGAGCAGGTGAAGACGGTAATCCTGCGCAATCGGGCAACTTGAAACGGCCATTTCGTCCCAGCGCCAGATGGGAACACCCAATAGCTTGAGCCAGTAAAAATGGGGATTTGGGTGCTCGATATGAAGGGGGAACATGTAAGGGGCGCAGTTCTTTGGCAAATTAGGGAATAGCGCGTGGCAATTCGGCAGTGGCGCTACTGCTTCGGCCAGGCGGCGATAATTGTTCTGTCTGCGACTGATATTTTCATCGATGGAATAAACGTTGACAATGAATCGTGAGCTGCGCAGGGGCGCTGTCCTGGCCTCCGCCACGGAATAAAGTGAAGACGGTTGTGAATACGCTGTGATCTGTTCATCGGCGGGTTGTACCGGATTCTTGATGAGCGCCTGGAGTCGTTTGTCGATCAAGGAGGGTTCAGAGTCTTTGTGGCACGTCGATCGGTTTTTTTCGAGAGTGCGTTTGATGCCCTTAAGCTCATCAATCAAGGACGCCGATTCTGTTTTCCAACTGTCGAGAGGATAACCCTCCGGGGAGTAAAGTAATCCGCCATCCTCGCAGGCAAAAAACTTGTAGGGGCTGGCGGCCACGAATCGACCAAAAATGCCGGTGCCAGAGGCTTGGAAGGCTTCGGTAAATAGCACGTGCGAACAGTCTTCGATCAGGACGATCCGGTGCTTGCTGCACCATTGCTTCAAGTCACTGAAGTCCTGAGCCAGTCCGAAAAAATGCGTGGCCAGCACCGCCTTTACCGGTTTGCCATAAGCCGCCAGGAGTTCATCCAGCTTTGCCAGGTCAGGTGAGAGATCTGCTTGCAGTGGATAGAGTGTGACGTCTGCAGTCAGGGCCATGGCTGGGTCGAGCATCGTCACACAGTGGTAGGCCGGGGCAAAAAGCGCTCCTTCGCGACCTACGCCGGCGAGTCTGTAGGCTTCGCCCAGTGCGTATCGTCCTCGGGTGAAGAGGCGAAATTGGCTGGTCGGTTGGCGCGAAGCCCATGCCGAATACCACTGGCCGGGTGCCGGTAGTTGCGGCCTGTCAGGCAAGATGGATATTCGTGGTTTAGGGAAGCCGCAG
>JAYSZS010000489.1:0-6432 GCA_043737935.1 Propionivibrio sp.
CCGCACAATCGCGCGAAACGGCTTTTTATACCGCGACTTTTGGTGTCGGCGCCGGGCTTTCCTACCTGTGGGTTGAATTGACACAGTTTTTTTGCGTAGCCGGTGCTGTACGGCATCGCTGCACTCTGTGCCGCAGTGGCTGTTGTGCTTGTCTGCCTCGGGGTTGCCGGAGGAGAAGCAGCGCAAATGACACAGGTCGCGCATGATCGCTGGTCCAGTGTGCTGAGAAATCGGATACTGGCTTTCTGCGGTGCCTATTTCGGGGCATAACTGGGAGATTTTTGGTTTACGTAACTGGCTCCCGCGCTGGCCAACTTTCTTGCCGTTCCGGCCAATATCCTCGGTAACGAAGGCGCGCAGCGCTGGGAACGCCGTCGCTGGCTGACTTCGGTCATGCCGCTATCGGACGGACGGGCTCTGCTGGTCGCGGTGGCGGACGGGCAGGCCGCATCGCTACTGGTGCCTTTGCTTCTCGTCTATTCGGCAAGCATGATCCTCGACTCGGCAGCCCTCACAGTCGGCCTGCTCAACGAAACAGCGCCAGAGCTGCACGGCACGGCGCTGGCGTTTTATTCAACGATCGGTTTTGTGGGGCCGGTGGTATTTGGCATGGCGCTCGACGCCTTCGGTCGCGCCAGTCAGGCCGGCTGGGCAGCAGGCTTTGTCACACGAGTAGAGGGCGTGGGTTTCGGACACTGGGCGATTGCGCACATCAAACCGCTTCTCCGCTCCCCACGGTAAATGCCTGATCGGAATCCATGAGCTGCCGATCCGACCTCCTGCACGCAAGCCGCGTCCGCCAGGAACTTTTTACAACGATCTTCCGAATCAACATTTGTCACGTAACGACCGGGCGGCAAGCCGGAATCAGAAGGTATCCCAAGCAAACTTGATTATCAACGCGCTAACAACAAGCAGAAAGACCTGGCGCACAAATCCGCTGCCGTGACGGAGCGCGAGCCGGGTGCCGATGACCGAGCCGAATATATTGAAGATCGCCATGATCAGCGCCACCAAAGGCAAGTAGAAACCGTTGGGAATGAAGAAACCGATGGCCGCCACATTGGTTGCCACGTTGACTAGTTTTGATGCGGCCGAGGCATGCAGAAAATCAAAGCCGAAGAAGCGGATAAACAGGAAGATCAGGAAAATCCCCGTCCCGGGACCGAAGAATCCATCGTAGAAACCGATCGCTCCACCAACCACCAGGGCGTAGTTCAGTTCATGGCGTCCCGCGTGTTGTGGCCGGTGGATCGCACCGAAATCTTTGCGCCAGAAAGTATAGACGGCAGAGGCGACGAGCATGACCAGAATTAGCGGACGCAGCAGGTCGCGCGGCAGCCAGGCCACCGCCATGGCGCCCAGAAAGGAAAACGCGAACGCCGCCGTGGCAGCCGGAAGCGTCGTTCGCCAAGGCATGTTCACCCGACACGAATAACGCCAGGCGGCATTCGCCGTGCCAAACACGCTGGCAATCTTGTTTGTACCAAAAAGTGTGGCCGGCAACTCCTTCGGCAGCACGGTAAACAAGGCGGGAATTTGGATCAAACCGCCTCCGCCAACCATCGAATCGATAAATCCCGCAAACAAGGCCGCACAGGAAATCACGGCCAGCAGGGAATAGTCAATACTCACGGACTATTTTCCAATACAAAATCGTCCGAATATTTCTCCCAGCAGATCGTCGGCGGAAAACCTGCCGGTGATTGAATCGAGTGCAATCTGAGCCAGACGCAGTTCCTCGGCGAAGAGTTCGAGTTGAGGGAGCTGAGCCTGAGCGGCGGTGAGGTGCTCGCGGCTTTCCGCCAGGGCGCGCAGATGCCGTTCGCGGGCAATGAATACATCCTCGACCGGATGCCATCCGGCAATCCGCAGCAAGGCCTGGCGCAATAGATCAACCCCTTCGCCGTGTTTGGCCGATAGCGATACGGACACGCCACCGGTTTCGTCATGCAGTTCAGGCGGACTCCCGGTCAGATCGATCTTGTTGAATACGGTGATGCGAGCCAGGTGTGCGGGAAGCCGGGCAAGAATGGCGCGTTCGGCATCGCCGAGGCCGCTGCGGGCATCGACCAGCAAGACCACCACATCGGCACGTTCGATCTCGCTCCAGGTACGCTCAATACCGATTTTCTCGACTTCATCTTCGCTCTCGCGCAGCCCGGCTGTATCAATGAGGTGCAAGGGTATACCTTCGACCTGCAGCGTACTGCGCACCACATCGCGTGTGGTACCGGCTACCGGCGTGACGATGGCCAGATCGTCGCCGGTCAGACGGTTTAGGAGGCTGGACTTGCCGACGTTGGGCAGACCGGCGAGGACAACGTGCAGGCCACCTTGCAGAAGCCGGCCCTGCCGAGCGCGGTCAAAAACCGAGGCAAGCCTTTGCTGCAGGCATTCGAGACGAGCGAAGGCATCGGCAGCTTCGAGAAAATCAACTTCATCATCGGGAAAATCAAGCGTGGCTTCGACCAGAGCGCGCAATTCGATCAACTGTTCGAGCAGCGCGTTAACTTCCTTTGAAAACTCGCCTTGCAGTGAACGTACGGCACTACGCGCGGCACTGCTGGTGGCCGCATCGATTAGATCAACGACCGCTTCGGCCTGCGCCAGATCGATCTTTCCGTTGAGGTAAGCACGGCGGGTGAATTCTCCCGGTTCGGCCAGACGTGCGCCGAGGTCAAGACAACGCGCCAGCAACATTTGCATCACGACGGTGCCGCCATGCCCCTGCAACTCGAGGACGTCTTCACCGGTGAACGAGTGCGGGGCGGGAAAATAAATGAGCAGGCCGCTGTCGATGAGGCTGCCGTCGGCCGCATTAAATCCCGTCAGAGTAGCCTGGCGGGCCACGGGTTGACTGGCGCCCAATGCCTGGGCAAAGGTCAGAAGGCCCTGACCGGAGATGCGGATGACGCCGATGCCGCCACGGCCAGGAGCCGTGGCAATAGCGGCTATGGTTTCCAGGTGCGGGCGTGCATTAGCCCTTGGCGTCGTTGGCGGCTTTTCCGCCACGTTCAACCAAGCGGGTAATTTGCCATTGCTGGGCAATGGAGAGGGTGTTATTGACGACCCAGTAGAGCACCAGTCCCGACGGGAAGAAGAAGAACATGCCGCCGAAGATAAAGGGCATGTACATCGTGATCTTCGCCTGGATGGGATCAGGCGGCGTCGGATTGAGCTTGGTCTGAATCACCATGGTTACAATCATGATAATCGGCAAAGGGCCAATCGGCATATTGATCACCGGGATTACGCCGAACAATGAGTCAGGAGCGGACAAGTCCGTGATCCAGAGGATCCACGGGGCGTCGCGCATCTCGACGGCACCAAGCAGCGCCCAGTAAAGCGCGATAAACACCGGGATTTGCACCAGAATCGGCAAACACCCCCCCAGCGGATTGATCTTCTCGGTCTTGTAGAGATTCATCATCTCCTGGTTCAGTTTCTGTTTGTCGTCTCCATAACGTTCCCTCAGGGCCACCAAACGAGGGGTAATGGTTCGCATCTTAGCCATTGATTTATAACTGGCCGCTGACAGGGGATAGAACACGGCCTTGATGGCGATGGTCAGCAAGACAATGGCCCAGCCCCAGTTACCGACAACTTTGTGGATGAGTTCAAGACACCAGAAAATCGGGGCGGCAACAATGGTCAGCCACCCGTAATCGACAACCAGCGACAGGCCTTGGGCACCGATTCCGCCATCAGCAACTGGCTTGGCGAGCTGATCAAGCATCGACTGAATTTGCGGTCCGGCATAAAGCGATACCGTCTGGGTGCCCTTGCCACCTGGTGCGATTAAGGGTATCGGCACGATGATACCCGCCGTTATGGCCGGATTGACACCACCTTCCAGATTGCGTACGTAGAACTCGCGCGGCTGCTTCTCCTGTGGAATCCATGACGACACGAAGTAGTGCTGAACCATGGCCACCCAGCCGTTATCGGATTTGGCGTTGAACTTGGCTTTGCCCTTTTCTATATCCTTGAAATCTATTTTCTGAAATTTTTCCTGCTCGGTATAAACCGCCGGACCGGTATAAGTATGAACCATCATGCTTTCACCTGCCGGCGCTAGCGTATCGCGCTGCAGTTGATAGTAAGCATGCGCCGCGATTTCCTTTTGGCTGGCATTGTGGATTTCATAAGCAACATCGATCAGGTAACTGCCACGAGTGAAGGTGTAGACCTTGTCCACCTTGACACCATCGACAACGGGCGCTTCAAGCCGAAGCTGAATGGTTTTCGCGTCGGGTGCAAGCTCCCGGCTTCCAGCTGAAACGGCGAACTCCGTCTTGTGATTGGGCAGACCTTCGCCAATCAAGCCACTTTGCGCGGCATACTGGTGCCCGGTTTCAAAGAGTGAAAAATTTTTCCTCCTGTCATTGGTCTCTTTGTAATTTTTGAGCTCGAGACCGATGACATCTCCTCCCAGCAGTGCGACATCGGCGACGAACAGATCCGTCTTGAGGCTGACCGCTTCGCCCAAGGCCGCCTTGGGTGCTGTTGCAATGGCCGGCACAGAGGTCTTACTGGCCGGCGGGGCGGGCTGGGTTGCCGATGGTACCGGAACAGGCGATTCGTTTGCGCCAGTGGTAAGCGCAGCAATCTGCGCCGCGACTTTGGGCTGGTTATATTTCTGCCATGCATCCCAGAGCATGACCAGCGAGAAACTGAAGACAAGAAGAACAATCAGGCGTCGGTTATCCATTAACGGCCTATAAAATTATTATTTCAGGGGACAGGGTCAAAACCACCCGGATTCCACGGGTGGCAGCGGGATAAGCGTTTGAAACCGAGTCGTGCGCCCTTGAATGCACCGTGTTTCTCCACCGCTGCGGCGGTATATTCCGAGCAACTGGGGAAAAAACGGCAACGGGGCCCAAGAAAGGGGCTGATCGCGTATTTATAGATGCGAATCAAAGCCAGCAGAAACAATTTCATCGGATCATCGTTAAGGTGTGGTCATTTTTCCCAGCAATCCCCGGATTTCTTCAGCCAGAGCTCGCCGGTCAAGTGGTTCGGGTCTGACCGCCAAGCGTAATATCAGGTCACGCGCGGGTAGCCGGTGGCGCATCATGCGGAAGTTCTCACGAGCCAGTCGTCGGATCAGGTTGCGGTGCACCGAACGGCGCAGAAGCCGCTTGGCGACAACCAGACCCAAGCGGGCACCTGCCTCTTCAGCAGCCGTCCGATGGCGGTAATGTAACAGGAAATGAGTGCTCTTTAGCGCCTTCCTGAAACCAAAAACGGATGAGAATTCATCCGTTTTTGTTAATCGATATGAATTGGGGAACGCAGTAGCCGAAACCTGACGTTTTCTTGCAGGCTGTCTTGCGTTCAAACGGCCAAACGATGACGACCTTTCGCGCGGCGAGCGCGAATTACGGCACGACCGCCACGGGTAGCCATACGAACAAGGAAACCGTGCGTACGTTTACGACGGATAACCGAAGGTTGATAAGTTCGTTTCATTATTAAACCCTTGATGTCATTGCAAAGTAGACGCATTATTAGACAGGGTCCGGCTTGCTCTTGTCAAGTCTAAATTTTTGTTCAGGCTGTGGATAACTTGCAACCTTCAGGTTAAAATCACACTTTGACAGTTCGCAAGAACCGGATAGAAATGGAATACGGTCATAATCCATTTCTGTCCACATAAAAACAAGCTTACTTGAATACTAAAACTGCCACTTTTTTTCACTGCCCTTGTTCTGCGTTCATTGCGAACAGTCGCCGGATCCATTGCAGCTCCTAATCGGGATTGTATCGAATTATAATTCATGAGTAGTTTCTGGAGTTCCTGCCTGAGCCAGTTCGAACAAGAGCTTCCGACTCAGCAATTCAATACCTGGATTCGCCCGCTTCGTCTTGAGGGTGAAGATGATTTCGCAAACGGCTTGCGCCTGCTTGCGCCTAACGGCTTTATTCTGAAATGGGTGAAGGAACGTTACCTGACGCGTATCGAAGAACTCGGTAGTGTTTTTTTCTCGGCACCGGTCAGCGTTTCACTTTTGCTTGGAGAGCGCAAGTCGGAGCCTGTCAATCGAGCCCCGTCAAACGCAGTGCATGAAGTGGCGTCGACAGACAGGACAAATCGAGTACACAACAGTGCGCTGGCCGTCCTAGAACGGCCTCTTGAAAAAAACCGCGCCTTCTACGAAAAAACCCGGCTAATCCCCGACTTCACCTTCGATAACCTGATCGTCGGAAAAGCCAACGATCTTGCCCGTGCCGCCTCGGTTCAGGTTGCCATCAATCCTGGTGGGGTCGCCTATAATCCCTTGTTTATCTATGGTTGCGCCGGTCTTGGCAAGACTCACCTCATTCACGCCACAGGCAATAAAATCCTTGAACAGAGCCCGGAAAAAGTTGTTCGTTATGTACACGCCGAGGATTATTACTCGGATGTAGTCCGTGCCTATCAGA
>JAYSZS010000490.1:0-2718 GCA_043737935.1 Propionivibrio sp.
GGCCACTTTGACTTCGCGTACGCTGAGTTCATCGGGGAATTGCGCATACTGCTCGGGGGTCATCCCCTCTGGGCGCGCCGCAGGCTTGGGCCAGTACACAGCATGTTGAATCAGGAAGCCGTAGTTGATCGCGATCGCCGCATTACCAGGTTTGGCGAGTGTTTGGCCCTCACCCCATCCCTCTCCCGCAGGGCGAGGGGGTTTGCACCCTTCGTCATTCGGGAGAAAGGCCGGGGATGAGGGCTAACGACATTGGCATCACGTTGAATTGTGCATTTACGGTTTATCCATCTCTGGGAGCGAGGCACTAACGCCGATGAAACCGATGACACAATTTCAACCCCTTGCCTGGCTGGCGCGCTACGCGCTGCTGGTCCTGGCGCTGGTGCTCGCCGGCTGCGGCTCGCTACCGCGCAATGGCGTACCCAGCGAATTGATGTCCGACGCCACCATTCCGGGCATGCCGGACGTGCGGGCTCCGGCCGGCCTCCCAAGCCCGGTCATGGAGCGCGACATGGCGAAATCCTTTGCCCAGGAGTCGGCCAGCGACATCCCCGCTAACGCGCAGGGTATCGTGCTCCATCCGCACCTTGCACTGTCGGTTGGAGGCGCCAACGGAGCGTTCGGTGCCGGCTTCCTGAACGGCTGGTCGAGCACCGGCAAGCGCCCGACCTTCAAGGTCGTCACCGGCGTATCGACCGGCGCATTGATGGCGCCGTTCGCCTTTCTCGGGCAATTCAGGGATGACGCGCTGCGCGAGTTCTATACCACCACGCGCTCGCGCGACATTTTCTTGCTCGGGGACTTCCTGTCGACCCTCAGGCAATTGTTGTTCGGTGAAAGCATCGCCGACACGAGGCCGCTCGCCGCGCTGATCGAGCGGCACATCGACGGTGACTTCCCGCGCGAAATTGCGTTGGCGCAGCGGAGCGGTCGGCGCCTGTACATCGGCACCGTCGATCTCGATTCGCAGCGCCTCATCATCTGGAACGTGGGGCTGATCGCCACCAGCGGCCATCCCGATGCGCTGCCCCTCTTCCGCAGGGTGATGTTGGCATCGGCGGCCATCCCCGTTGCCTTTTCACCGGTATTCATCGATGTTGAAGCCGCCGGCCGCCGCTATGACGAAATGCATGTCGATGGCGGCGTGGCCGCCATGGTGTTCTACAGCGGCGGGCTGTTCAGCGCGCGCGAGCTGCGCCATAAAGCCGATCGCGGCAAGGTGCGCGAGGACATCTTTGTGATCCATAACGGTAACTGGCTGCGGATACCGCGACTACGCGACACTCGGTTCCGGACATTGCGCGACGCACCTTCCAGGCCGCCGGCAAATCAGCGGTCATTGGCGACCTCTTCCGCATCTACGCGCTGGCGCGGCGCGAACGCTCCGGGTATCACTGGATCACCATTCCCGAGGGTATCAACCTCTCCGGCGACGAAACCTTCGATCCGGTGGTGATGCAATGACTCAACGACATCGGTTACGAGTTCGCACGCACCGGACCGCCCTGGAACATCTTGCCGCCTGGCGTTCGCGTTGTAGCGGGGGAGATCGAAATCGGTGTGGATTAAACGGCTTGTCGCAGCCCGCATCGTTGCCTGACGAGGCCGCCGATAGCTGTCGTTTATTAGTGGTATGCGTAAAACCGTGTTGGCTATCCGGATAACGGCCTGGTCCGTTATTGAGTCTGAAAACGTAAAAAATTGCTGCACTTCTTCTCTTCCCGGTTTATGATACTTTCATCTTAAATTGTAAGTAGTGTTGTCTGCCATGCTCCACCGCCATCTCAACCACCAGGATTTTACCCTCGCGGCTATCGACGACGTGATCGACCGTGGCCGGCGCCAGGACTGGGCCGAACTGCGCCGTGCCGCGCTCGGAGATCGCGACGTCATGCAGAAGGTGCGCCGAGTCTGCGATGCGCACGTGCAGGACCCCTATGCCCAGCGCTATCATTTCTGGAAAAGCTATGCCGACCGACACCTTGCCTGACTGGGAGGAGGTTCTGTCTGCCGCCGCCCGCCTGCAACGCATCCTGCCGGAGGCCGTCCTGGTTGGCGGTTCGGCATCGGCCGTCTATGCCGGTCACCGCATGTCGGTGGATGCCGATCATGTGCTGACCGATTTGCGGCAGCGTTTCGACGAGGTACTGGCTCAACTGGAGTCCGTCGCGGGCTGGAAAACGGCGCGCGTGCAGCGTCCGGTGCAGATTCTCGGCAGCCTCGATGGCATCGATACCGGTGTGCGGCAGTTGATCCGCGACGAGCCGCTGGAAACGACGAAGGTCGAAGTGCGCGGGCAGAAGCTTACCGTGCCGAGCCAAGCCGAAATTCTGCGCATTAAGGGCGTGCTGATCCTGAAACGCAACGCCACGCGCGACTATCTCGATTTCGTCGCCCTGGCGGACTTCATCGGCGAGGGCAAGGTTGCCGACGCGCTCCGGCATTTCGACCGCCTCTATCCGCAGCCCAGCGGAGAATCGGCGTTGCAGCAGCTTCAGATACAGCTTGCCGCTCCGCTCCCCTTTGATCTTGATCAGGTGAAGTTGAGCGAATATAAGCACCTTGGCGCACGTTGGCATGACTGGGAGGTCGTAAAGACGGTTTGCGCGAACTGCGCGACGGTTATCTTCGACCGGATCATCGGGTTGGAGAGTGAGCCGGAGGCGAAGCAAGGTAATCACTTTGGGTTCAGGGCGTGATCTGCGAGCAGGTTCA